>CALATK010000251.1 GCA_937891805.1 uncultured Fibrobacter sp.
GTTCCCATTCGGGAGTTTCCAGCGCCGGTTCCTATTATGACGGAAGTTGGTGGGGAGGCCGCTGGCAAGACGGACCCTTCCTTGCGGCCCTGGAACTTTACCGCACCACCAATGACGAAACTTACAAAACCGAAGCCCAAACCTGGTTTAGCAAGATTCAGTTCGAAAGTGGTAGTTACACCCGCCTGGGTTATGCCAATGCGGTTCCCCTTTCCGTGGTCATGGGTAACGGAGTGTTCGGCTGGAATCCCACGTCGGGAAACCAGAAGACCGTGAAGGATTTCTTGGATAACCTTTACGCCAACCAAACCAATAGCGAAGGCGCCTTTACCAAGGAAACCGGTGGTGGCGGCTCCTTCTCCGTACGCACGCCCTCCGGTGGAGCGCTGCTGTACGCCCTGTATTCCAAGTTTGCGGGTATCGATACCTACGATTCCAAGATTTTGACCAATGTCGGTTACCTGCTTGGTGACAATTCCAACAAGAAATCCTATGTGGTGGGTTACACCCGCAATGGCGCAAATGCCCCTACGGCTCCACATCATCGTGGCTACTACGGCAACGAGGATACAGACAAGGATCCGGATTCCGGATTCAACATTCCCGAAAAGAACAAGCTTTTGGGGGGCACCATTGCTGGTGATTTTACTAGCGGGAGCCACAACACCACAGTATCGTCTTGGAATGTGAACGAAGTTTGCGTAGACTTGAACGCCCCTCTGGTGGGTGCCCTGGGCTACATTCTCAGTAAGAAAAAACCGGTGACCGATGATGAACTGGGTGTGAAAATCGAACCCGAAGCTGTCAAGCCTGTTGCAACCGCTGCACCTGCTGCCATTTCCATGGAACAGTACGGCATGCAGGTGGTTGTCTCTGGTCTGAGCTCGGTACCCATGCTGGTAGAACTCTTTGACTTGCAGGGCCACCGCGTGTCTATGGTCAAGGGTCTTTCTCAGGTGTCGGTGCAGTTGCCTTCCAAGGGAGTGTTCCTGGTGAAGGTGAGTGGCAAGGGTATCCAGAAGAGCTACAAGGTCAAGGCCCTTTAACCCGCTGAAATAAAGTCAAAAAAAATCCGTCCGAACTTCGGACGGATTTTTTAGTGGATTAATTCTGAAATCCGAATTCCGGACTCCGAATTGTGCGAGAGCTTTGCTCTCGCTACGTCTTGTCTTCTCCGCGGAGCATGATGACCTTGCCCGTGCGGATGTATTCCACGATCTCGAATTTCTGGAGCAGGCTCTTCAGGTTGTCCACCTTGTCGCTGCTTCCGGTAATCTGGATAATCATGGACTTTTCGGTCATGTCTACGGTATGGGCCTTGAAGTGGTCGCAGAGCTGCAGCACTTCGGTCCTCTGGTCCGGAGAACAGCGCACCTTGATGAGGGCCAGTTCCTTTTCCACCGCGTTGGTGTCGGTATGGTCCTTGGCCTGCACCACGTCCACCAGCTTTTCCAGCTGCTTGATAATCTGCATCAGGATTTCGGGGTTTCCGTGGGCGATGATGTTCATGCGGCTGAAATTCGGGTCCAGAGTGGGGGAGACCACCAGGGAATCGATGTTGTAGCCACGACGGGAGAACACGAGGGCGATACGCACCAGCACGCCGGGGCGGTTCGCAACCAACAGACTAATAGAATGTGCCTTATCAATCATCTTCAAATCCTCCTATTAGGTCGATCCCGTGGGTTTTTCCAGCTGGGCCTTGGGCTGTTCAACAATCATGCTGGTAATGGGGGCACCGGCAGGAATCATGGGGAACACGTTGTCTTCCTTTTCGCATTCGCAATGGATGAGGATAGGACCGTCCTTGTATTCCAGGGCCTTCTGGATAACGCGTTCGGCGTCGGCGGCACGCTTGATACGCAGCCCCGGAATGCCGTAGGCCTCGGCGAGTTTAACGAAGTCGGGGTTGCCCTGCATGTCCACGCTAGAGTAGCGGTGCTCGTAGAAGAGTTCCTGCCACTGGCGCACCATGCCCAGGTACTTGTTGTCCATCACGAAAATCTTGATGGGCAGCTTGTGGATGGCGGCTGTGGCCAGTTCCGCTTCGGTCATCTGGAATCCACCGTCGCCGCTGAAGCTGAGCACCGGCCAGCCGGTCTCGTTGCCGAAGGAGGCGCCGATGGCCGCCGGGAATCCAAATCCCATGGTGCCGGCGCCGCCGCTGGAATGCAGCTGGCGGGGGTAGTTGATGTCGAAGAACTGGGCCACCCACATCTGGTGCTGGCCCACGTCGGTAGTGACGATGGCCTTGCCCTGGGTGAGCTTGCTTGCTGTCGCAATCACGTGCTGCATGCGTAAGCCCCCCTGCTTGGGGTAGGTGAGGGGGAACTTCTTTTTCCAGCTCTGGCAAGTTTTAACCCAGTCAGCGGTGTCCAGCTTGTTCACCATGGGCAAGAGCTGTTCCAGCACGAGCTTGGCGTCGCCGCAGAGGAACACGTCGGGCTGCAACACCTTGCCTTCTTCGGCGGGGTCGATGTCCAGGTGCATCTTGACGGCGTCCTTGCAGAACACGTCCAATTTACCGGTGATACGGTCGTCCCAGCGGCTGCCGATGGAGAAAATCAAATCGCAGTCCAGCACCGCCTTGTTGGCGTAAACCGTACCATGCATGCCCAGCATGCCCAGAGAAAGCTCGTGGTCGGTGGGGAAGGCGCCCAGGCCCAGCATGGTGCAGCACACGGGAGCGTTCAGCTTTTCGGCCAGCTCGCGCACCTGGCGGCTCGCTCCGGAAATCATGGCGCCGTGGCCTACCAGCAAGAGGGGCTTTTTGGACTTTTTCAGGAATTCTGCAGCCTTCTCAACCGCCTGGATGGGGGCGTGGGTCGGAATCTTGTAGCCCGGCAGGTCCATCTTGTCGGTGAAGGGGGCGGTGCAGGGGCCGGCGGTCACGTCTTTCGGCAGGTCGATGAGCACGGGGCCCGGTCGGCCGCTGCGCGCGATGTGGAAGGCCTCTTTCATAATACGGGGAAGGTCGTTGGAATCCTTCACCAGGTAGGAATGCTTGACGGCGGCGAAGGTCATGCCGCTGGTGTCGCATTCCTGGAAGGCGTCCTTGCCCAGGTTCGGCGTGGTGGTCTGGGCGGCCAGCACCACGATGGGGCTGGAATCCATGAGGGCAGTGTAGATGCCGGTGAACGTGTTTGTTGCACCCGGACCGGAAGTCACGAGGGCGACGCCCACCTTGCCCGTCTGGCGGGCATAGCCATCGGCCATGTGGGTGGCTCCCTGCTCGTGGCGGGTCAGCACTACTTTAATATTAGAATCAAGAATTGCGTCGAACATGGGGATTGCAGATCCGCCAGGATACCCGAAAATGGTATCGACACCCTCTCTTTTGAGACACTCGATAATCACTTCGGCTCCACTTAATGTCTTATTTGCCATAAAAGTCCTGAGTTAAAGTTTGAAATTTTATAAAAAGTTGACGAAAAATTAGCAGATTTTATTGGGAACGGCAAGATATAGTTCCTGAATTTGTTGAAAATTTTTGAATTTTCTAATAAAAACTGAATTTTTTTTGAGCTTTTAATTGCAAAAAATTATGAAAAAATGACAAAGTTGCGGAAAATTTTGGTTTTGTTGGTTTGAAAAATGCTGATTTATTGTAAAAGTTTGATAAATGAACTATATTTTGATAGAAAAATTTTAAACTTTTGACTGAAAGATGTGGGTTTTGTACTGCCTCGCACTTCAAAGCAAAACGACCTCAAACCACAGTTTACCTATTCCTACGGACTGGATTCTTCGTCGCTGCACTCCTCAGGATGACACTTTTTGTAATCTGCACCCCTAATACCTATAACCTATTACCTAATCACTAACCACTAACCCCTAGCCCCTAGATCCTAACCCCTAATCCCTAATCCCTAATCATGAAATACAAGAATCCCGACTTCATGTCTGCCGTCACCACTCCCATCGAGGGGGAAATCGCCTTCCGCAACTACGCCGAATCCACTTTTGGCCCTAACTATGTTATAGTTGGTATCGACGAAGTGGGCCGCGGTCCGTTGGCGGGCCCTGTGGTGGCCTGCGCCGCCGTGCTCAAGTCTGCAGATGTTTTGTCCGTATTGAACGACTCGAAAAAGTTTACTCGGCCCAAACGCGAGGCCATTTACGACAAAGTAAAGGACGCCTGCGAATGCTATGCCATCGCCAGTGCCAGTGTTGAGGAAATTGACAGCTTAAATATTCTAGAGGCCGATTTTTTGGCCATGCGGAGGGCGTTGCAGGCTTTGGGTATGACGGGGATCACGGAAAAACAGCCCGAACTACCCGTGGAGGTTCGGGGACATTTTAAGCCGGGTGCGACCGTTCTAGTGGCAGTGGATGGAAATTTGAAAATTCACGGGCTTGACCTGGGGTGCCAGTTCCCCGTGATAAAAGGGGACGGCTTGGTGGCTTCTATTTCTGCGGCTTCAATCCTTGCGAAGGTTTTTCGTGACCGCTATATGGACCAGCTGGCAAAGGAATATCCGGGTTACGGCTTTGAAAAACATGCAGGATACGGCACCAAGGCGCACCTGGACGCCATCCGCAAGCAGGGCTTTTCGCCGGTGCATCGCAAGACGTTCCACCCGAAAGGACTGTAGCGAATGAGTTGTGAGTCGTGAGTAATGAGTTGTGAGTCGTGAGTTGTGAGTAGTGAGTCGTGAGTAATGGGAAATTACACCCCTCAACCCCACACTTCACATCTAGAAAACGCTCTGGGAACAGAAAAAAGCCCATTTTGGGGCGTTTCTTAAAAAAAACTTGCGAAAAGGGGTTATTCTTTATATATTTCATGTGATTTTAATGCAAACTCTTTTATGAATGGAGAATCTATGAAGAAACTTGCAATGGTTATGTTCCTTGCCTCTATGGTCGGCGGAGCCTATGCTCAGGCCCCTGCCGCACCTGCACCTGCTCCGGCCCCTGCTCCCGCAGCTGCCGCTCCGGCCCCTGCTCCCGCACCGGCTCCTGCTCCCGCAGCAGTCGCACCGGCCCCTGCTCCGGCTCCCGCTCCTGCTCCCGCAGCAGTCGCACCGGCCCCTGCTCCGGCTCCCGCTCCCGCTGCTGAACCGGTAGCTGAAGCTCCTGCTGTAGATCCTTGCGCCGTAGACTCCCTGGGTCAGCAGATTGACCCCGAAGGTTGCGCCGCCGCTGTTGAAGCCGCTCGCCAGCAGGCCATCGCCGACTCTATCGCCGCCGAGGAAGCCCGCCAGAAGGCTATCGCTGACTCTATCGCCGCCGAACAGGCCCGTGCCGATTCCATTGCCGCTGCCGAAGAGGAAGCCCGCAAGAAGGCCGAAGCTGATTCTATCGCTGCCGCCGAAGCCGCTCAGAAGGCTGCCGAAGAAAAGGCTGCCAAGGCTCCTCGCTTTGCGCTCGGTCTTACCGGATCTGGCGCTTGGGGTATGTTCGATGTCCGGTATGACGAGAACCACTTCAAGGATCTTCCCTTTACTTTGGGCGTGAGCGGACTCTTCTCTAAGCAGCAGTTCGGCGCTCGCCTCACGGCTTCTATGCAGTATCATCGCCTCTATGTGAGCGAATCCAACAACCGCACCATTAACGAAGGTTACTGGCGTGCCGGTCTCGGCCTCTATGGCCGTTGGATGCCTGCCCAGAAGGAAGGCCTCATTGTAGAACTCGGTATCAACGCCGCTTGGGTTACCTCTGATGATATCAGAATCCCAAGCCCTTATTCTACCCGTCACACGGATATGTTCTATCGTCCCCAGTCCGAGTATGCAGTTGAACTGGGTGCCGGTTACGGAATTACCTTTGCCGGAATGGCCGGTGAAGTTGGAGCCTTTGTCTCTTACGACCTGAACGAGACCATGGAATTCACCAACGAGGTGGACGGCAGTGCATTCCATATCGGTGCCCGCGCCACCTTCTGGATTCTTAACCTTTAATACAAGTTTATTAACAAAACAAGAACAATACAAAATCACAAGGAGAATGTATGAAACATAAACTCTTGACTCTCGCCTCGGCCGCCGCGCTGCTCGCTGCTTGTAGCGACACCTCGGTTTCCGATGCCAACGACGAAATCAAGGAAAAGTCCACCGTGACTTTCTTCGTGTACGATGTCCTCACCAGGATGCCTCTCGAAGACGTGGCCAACTACTACCGTACCGACGACAAGACCAAGTACACCGACTCCACCGGAACTATCGTGTGGAAGAACGTCGAACTTGGTGACTCCTACTTCGACTTCCAGAAGGAAGGTTATGCTATGAAGCGCGTCAATGTCGGCCTGACGGACGACATTAAGCATGACGTGGCTCGTGTGCGTGACACTACCACCAAGGTCGAAATGTACGAACTTGGCGTTGATGTGAAGGGCCAGTTCTTCTATGTTGACCCTGAAACCAAGAACTGGATACCTGCACCCAATGCCACTGTCTACGTAGACTATCCGGATGATTCCGAAATCTACCCCAATGAAGTCTATACTAAGACTGACTCCAACGGTTTCTATAGCTTCAAGAACCTGGCAGCCAACATTGGTTTTGAAGTGAAAAGCGAACGTTTCACTGTGGACAGCGTTGTTTACGAAGTTGACTCTATCGGTGCAACGGCACAGCGTAAGGGCGTGCTCAAGGAAATGGATCCTCTTGCTGCCGTGGTTGCTTCCCTGGATCCGAAGATGGTTTCCAGCAACCTGAATGCAATCAATGTTAAGGACGAAATCAAGCTGAACTTCACCGAAGTTCTGGAAAAGGATTCCGTCACCACCAAGTACATCAAGGTGAAGCGCGTTATTGACCCGGCTGATGCCGACAATGATGGCAAGCCGGATGTTTTGAAGGATGTTTCTGTCTCCGTTAGCCTTTCTGAAGATGGCAAGACCATTACCATCAAGTCCACTTCTGGAGAATGGGCCGACGGTAAGCAGTACATCGTTGAATTCGACGTGTGGTCTACCCTTGCAAAGAACCTGAAGGACGAAGTCGTTATCGACGGCATCACCTACAAGAAGTTCCGCAAGTTCACCGCCGGTTCTGTGGAACTGCCTGGCCAGGTCAAGAACCTGGTGATTGACCTGAACGACGACAAGGATGAAACTGAAAAGGTTAACTACCTCTACGAAGGTACCTTCACTGCTGAAAAGGTTGCTGCTGGTAAGGATGACCTGACCTATAACGAAGTCATCACCATCAAGTGGGACGGCATTGAAAAGGGCGTTGACAGCTACAACGTGTATGTCAAGGGCGATATTGATGCCTTCGCTGACTACAAGTTTGTTGACAACTATACCGATACAACTGCTACTCTTAACCTTGCCGACCTCTTCAATGACGGTAACTTCCTTGCCTTCCCGGCTAGCAAGAAGCAGCCCAAGGTGATTAGCGTGATTGTTCTCCCGGTGAACGCTGCTGGCGAAGCTCTTGCCAAGAATGCCAAGGCTCTCGAAATCAAGACCTTCGAAAAGGCTGATGATGATGTCTATGCCAAGCAGACCAACATGTTCAACGTGAACGCCAAGGTTACCTTGAACGCTCTCTATGAATGCGGTACTGATGGTTCTTCTTGTACTCCAGTTGCTAAGGGTTCCGACCTCACTGGTGGCAACTACTACTCTGCTGACTTGACGGTGGCTGTTTCCAAGACTGATCCAGATTGGACGGGTAAGACTCCCACTGGTTACCAGCTGTATTACAACGGTGTGCTGGTTGCTGACCAAGCCAGTCCTTCCTTCACAATCACTCATGGTGTCAAGATGGGCGCGGCTGCTGATGTAGACATGCCTTATACCAAAGCCCAGAAGTACAAGGCTTCTGATGTGAAGAGCTATGACTTTGTCATCGTTCCTTACTTCTCTGATGGCGTGTGCTCTGATGATAACTACAAGACCAAGACTACTTGCGAAGGTGTCTACGAAGTATGGACAGAAGTG
>CALATK010000252.1 GCA_937891805.1 uncultured Fibrobacter sp.
CATCGAGCCGCCGAACTCTTCGGTGCGGTGATTCGGCCAAGGGGAGATGAACTGCTGCATAATGAAGCCGTGACCGCCGTGGACGAGAATGCCGTCAAAACCGCAGGCCTTGGCATAAGCGGAGATGTTATAGAAGTCGTTGCAGATCTTCTCCATCATGGGAAGATCCAGCGCCTTGACCTCCACGCCGTCCTCGCGGACATAGCCGTCGGGACCCCAGGGGGAGTAGGGAGGATTGTGCTCAGCGCGGGCGCCTTCATGGCAGAACTCGAAGTAGCAGATAGCGCCGTGCTTCTTAATGCGGTCGGCGTACTCCTTAATTGCCTCAAAGTCGGGACCCTCGGTCTTGGTGAAGTCCATGTGATGCTCGTAGAAAAGGGCAGTGCCCTCCTCGGCGTTGACGGGATGCTCACCGGTGGACACGGCGGCGAAGCCGCCCTTGGCGCGGTTCTCCACCATGCGGTAGACATTCTCCTTCATGGGAGGGGCGGCAAACTTGCGGCCCCAGCGATGACAGGCCTTGCATTCGTTATTGTAGTATTCCTGGGCACCAGCCTTGAGTTCCGGAGTCACCTTGGGCAAAGAAAATACCTCTACGGCAAACAACGCTGTCGCAAGAATCACAAAAACAGATAACGTAATCTTGAAAGTTTTTCCCATACACACCATTTACTTCTTGATACAGCGAACCGAGAAACCAAATGTTTTCAGGTTCCTGTATTCACCGCTAAAGTTCTGGTTGGCGTAATACAGGTTCCAATGGGGAGCCTGCGTCCCGTTGGGGTCTTCTTCGGCCACCCAGAAATCCGCCTCTTCGCCAAGGAAGGCAAATGAGCCGTTGGCATCGCGGTAACCCGCAGGAACCGCCCCAAAGCCGTAGCGGTTAGTACCCAGAATTTCCTCGTCGTTTTCTTCCCAGCCGCTCTCTTTACGCAGACTCGTCCCCACCTCTTCGGAGGCAAGACCTGCGGCCTTGTTGGATTCCGCCACATAGTGGACAAGAATTTCCATATCCTTGTCGGTCGGGATAAACCAGCCATCCGGACACACCCCCTGATGTCTTTCACCAAGATGTTCCCCTGCCAAAGAATGACCATAGGCCTTGTCCAACGCCATGGCGGCAGTCCACTGGTAGAGCCGGCCGTAGTTGGAGCAGTTTTCAAGGCTGTTCATGTAGCACCAGCTGTTCTCAACGGCATGATTCAAGTTTTGAGCCATCCAGACCTGAGTGCCGATACGAACGGTCCTGTACATCTGGCCGTCCCTCTTGTCGCAAAGCACTGCGGCCGGAGCGTCCGCACAAAGGGAGGTATCCTTAGGAGCTTCTGGCATAACCGTATCTGCCGTAGCTGTATCGGGAGTTACTTCAGGCTGGGATTCTTCCAGGGCAACCTCCTGAACGGAAGAATCCACGGTTGCCTGCGGAACTGAATCTACAGGCGTTTCAGAGGAACTGGACAGCTCCGCCTCTGCAGAAGAACTTTCTGCGACAGAAGAACTGGAGCTTTCGGAGGAGCTGGACTGGACCAGGGTGTCCACTACCGCCTTAATCTCTTTTGTAGCCGTATCGACAACAGCGGTATCTGCAGTCGCCGTGTCCGAAACCGCGGAATCCACAACTGCCGAATCGACAATCGTTTCTGCCTCGCTAGAAGAGGACTGGACAAGAACGGAGCTGGAAGATTTCACTACGGGAGCGGGCTGACTTTGGGTTTCGGTCCTGCAACCGGTCAACAGAACAACGGACAGTCCAAGCACCGTCAAAACGATAGGCCCTATCCCGTGTAAAGTAACCCGCTTCTGCATATGCAGAAATATACGCAAATTTTGGCTAAAAAAAACGAAAAAACGGGTAAAAAAACAAAAATATAATTTAAGCTTTTACTATATTTGGGCACCGACGGGGTGTAGCTCAGCCTGGTAGAGCGTCTGCTTTGGGAGCAGAATGTCGTCAGTTCGAATCTGGCTACCCCGATACAAAAAAGCCCCCATCAGGGGGTTTGCCGTATAAAAGGAAAGCCCGAATGAACAAAATCATGAGCCTTGACGGCGACTGGCAGATGAAGTGGGATACGGAAGATTCCGGAATTTCCAACCGCTGGTACGCAACCAACCCCTCCGATACCGAAACCGTGAATGTTCCCCACGTCTGGGAACGTAGCTTCGACAAACTGCTCATGTCACAGGACTGCGCCTTCTACTTCAAGCGTTTCACCCTGGATGACGACAAGCTGGTAGCTAAGCGTATATTCCTGCGCTTTGAACGGATCGCCACCCACGCCACGGTCTGGCTCAACGGCATCCGCCTGGGAACCCACTTCGGGGCTTATACGCCTTTTACTATCGAAACGCAAAAAGCCATCAAGATTGGCGAAGAAAACGTCCTGTGCGTCCGTGTGGCCAACATGGGGGCATCTAACAGCCGTATCGACTTCGGCCGTGAAAGCGCCGACGGTGCCGACGACCGTTACGCCCACCCCAGCGAAATGCCTGTTGGCCTCCCCTGGAACCAGTACCCCTTTGGCGGTATCTTCGGGCATGTAGATTTGATTCTCGGCAGTTCCGCCTACATTGCCGACTTGCACGTGGAGCCCGACATGGACCAGGAACGTGTAGCCGCAGAAATCACCTTCAACAACCCCCGCGGGTTCCAGACTCGTATCCGTTTCCTCATGAGAAACGCCGTGGGTGACGTGTACGAATGGTACAAGGAAGTGAAGCTGGACAAGGAGAACATGACCCAGCGGTTCGCCTTCCAGATCAAGGACTGGAAAAAGGACAAGTGCGTCTGGAGCCTGGACAAGCCCAACCTGTTCGCCCTGGAAGTCCAGCTGGAAATCAAGACCGGCAAGAACAAGCCGCCTGAGTACAGCTTCCCTGTGGTCAAGACTTTCGGCTTCCGCAAGTTCGACTGCATCAAGGGCGACTACTACCTGAACGATTCCATCCTCAAGATTCAGGGTGTAAGCTACAACCAACAGTGGAGCGAAGGCGGTCTCTGGACCGACAAGAACCCCGCCCTCAAGAAAGACCTGCAGGCCGTCAAGGACGCAGGCTTCAACGCCATTCGCAGCTGCGGGGCGCCTCTCACCAACGAAGCGCTGGACATCTGCGACGAAATTGGTCTTTTGGTGTTCCAGGAATTTCCCATCCACACCATGCGTTCTACGCCCCAGGGTCTAGAAATTGCAAAGAAGCTGATTACGGACCTTGTTCGCGACCAGCACAACCACCCCTCCATCGCCGTGTGGATTCTCGGTGCCGAAAACGGGACCTTCATGCTGCAGAACGGCAACAAGCTGCTGAACGCCATCGGCCCCATCGACATGCTTAGACCCGCCATCAGCAACTTTGACAGTATTTACCTGGACAACGAAGGCGTGTTCCACAAGGACACCGGCAAGCTTCTGCCTGTCTCTGTGGACCATATTTCCCAGTACGCAAGCCTGCGCATCAACCCGCGGCTCTGCCCCAGTGCCAATTATTCCCACTACCTCGCCCACTGCTTTGACCGCGAAGACGAAGAACTTTCAGTCCCCGATGCAGGCCTTGGCGACAGCGTTTTCCAGGACGAAGACGAAAGAGTGGACCTGGACTTGAACAACAAGATGTTGGTCACCCTGAAAAACCACACCTTGCTCCCCGCCAAACCCACCAACCTGCGCGGGCCCAGGAGCGTCAAGAACCAGAAGGCCATCAAGAACGCCTACAAGGCTATCGAGGATTTCCTCGCCACCGCCGATATAGCCACTTGGAAAAAATTCGACACTTTCTGCAACGACGCCAACAGCATCGCCATCAAGAGCAAGCTGGACCAGATCACTGCATTCCAGAGCAACCCGCAAATCGCCGGATTTTTCTTGGACCAGTGGGCCGACTACGGTATCGATTTCAGCGGTCTCAACGATGAAAATCGCAAGAGCAAGGGCTTTACGGACTTTGCCAAGGAAATTTCCACTCCGAGCCGTATTCTGGTAAGCGAGCTGGAACACGTGGTCACGCCGCAGAGCGAAATCAGTTTCCAGCTGACCCTGTTGAACAACAGCCGTCTTGAAAATGTGGGGATTGAAATTTCCCTGCTAGACGAAAAGGGCAAGGTCGTAAGCACCAAGACCCAGTCTCCCGAAGAACCCGTGGGCAAGACAAGCCTTACCCAGCTTGGAATCTGCTCCCTCATGGCTCCTCGAAGCGTTGGCAAGTACCAGATCAAGTTCACCCTGAAGGACGGCGGAAAAGAAGTCCACTCCTCAACGGAAGACCTGATCGTCATCGAACAGGCCGACGTAAAGTCTGCCATGAAGAAGGTCTGCTTCTTGGACAACAGCGAAGAGTCCAGCGACGCTCTTGTCGCACTCTCCGGCCCTGAAAAGATTATCTTCACGGCAAACCTCAGTTCTTGGCCCGACGAAATTTTGGATAAAATAGTCGATGTCACCAAGAATGGCGGCAAGACTCTGCTGCTTTCGGACATGACCCAGGACGACGTGGATTTCTTGAACCAGAGCCACCAATTCGACTGCACCCTGGAATCCCACTGGACCACCGGTGCCAACGGTATCAGCCTACACTATATTCCGGACGGTTCTGAGCTCTTGAAGGTGTTCGGCACAAACGTCCTTGACCATACGGCGGCCGCTGTCATGCCAAGCCTTTCCATGAGCAAGCTGGAAGGGGCCAAAGTGTACGCCCAGTCCCTTTCCATCAAGGATGGCGAAATCAAGGGCGGTGTGGACCTGCAGACCCTCCCCTTCGGCAAGGGCAAGATCGTGTTCAACCAGTTCAATATCTTCGAAGGTCTTGAAACAAACGCACTGGCAGATGCTCTCTTCACAGCCATTGTGGATATTCTCTAGGCCAGCAATCAAGTCGATTTATAAAAGTGCCCCTTCGGGGGCATTTTTTTTTGTCACCCTTAAAAAACGCCGTTCCATTAAATATATTTGAAGTATGAATTTTCTGAAGTTTATCCCGCTTTTTGTAGCCCCGATTATCCTGGCTGGATGTGCCGGTTCTTCTAACGGGGACGACCTTGAAGTCCCAACCAACCTCCCCCCCATCTGTCGCGACATTGACTTTGTAGCCAATCCCGACATGCGTGAAATGTGCGGAGTCCGCAGGGTCCATAACAAGGCGTACAGGAACATTCCCCAACAGCGCTACCTGATTAACCCCAACGGGACGTCCATCGTGAAAACCGACGGCCAGCTGGAACTTCGTTTCCAGAATTCCCTACCGCTTTATCTGGAAGGGCCCATTACACGAGAACTCCAGTTCAACCAGGAAAAGAGGCTGGAAAAGGTCCAGAACAGCTACGACTACCACGAAATCTACAGCGGCAAGGAACGTATCCGTATTTTCAAGATGGGTATCCCTACCGACATGGATAACACCTACGATTTCTGCTTCCGGATTCCCGAGAAAAAAGGCAACGCCAGAACACGCAGCGTGGCCATGGGTAACCATATCGAGGCAATGACTTGTGACGACTTTGATTTTCTTGTAGCCCAGGATAACGAAAGAAAAGCAGCCAAGAAGAAGTAGTTTGCGTGGCCGGCGAAAACAAGTACATCCATAACGCCCTCAAGCAAGTCCACCTGGAAACATCCTGCACCTCCATCAACGGATTTTCCATTTCCGGGCTTGCGACCTATTTGCAGTTTCCCGAACTGGACTTTGTGGTCGACATGGGCGAATGCCCTCTTTCGGCCACATCCATCAACCATGTGTTTTTGACCCACGCCCACGGAGACCATGCCCGTTGCCTCATGCGTCACCACAGCCTCCGCAAGATGATGGGCGTCGAGCGCGACAGCGTTTACTACATGCCGGCCTCCATTGCCAAAGGGGCAAAGGAATGGATTCGTGCCGAGGCCATGTTCGAAGGAGTCCCCGAAACCAAGTTCCGGCTGCCTGAAATTTGTGCCGTAGAAGCGGGAGCGATGATTCCGCTGCGGTACCGCAAGGACCTGGTGCTGAAACCCTTTGACGTAAAGCATTCCGTGCCTGCCATGGGAGCGACCCTGTTCCTGCACAAGCGGAAGCTAAAAGATGAATACCTGGGAAAAACTCCTGGCGAAATCATCGAACTCCGCAAGTCCGGCGTAGAGATTACCCGTGAAGTCTATGAGCCCCTGATAAGTTTCATGGGCGACTGCCTGGGAGAAAGCCTCAAGGAGAATCCTGAAATTTTCAAGTCCAAAATCCTTGTGACTGAATGCACCTTTTTGGACGACGAGGACGAACCCATGAGCCGCAAGAAGGGCCACACCCACCTGCAGCACATCGTCAATACCCTGGAAAAATTCGACGGCGAAATCGCCTGCGAAAAAATCATCCTCACTCACTTTTCCATGAAGTATTCCGAAAGGCATATCCGCGAAATGCTGGACAAGAAAATGCCTGAAAAGTTCAAGGAAAGAATTATCCCCTTTATCTAAGATGGAAAAAGAAGAAAAAGAAATTGTAGTTCCTGAATTTTACAGGGACCTGAATGAAGACCCCGAAAAGAAGGGGCTCTGGCACTACGTGTTCCGGAGCGACGACGGACGAAAGCCTATCCGCACGCCCGACGGCAAGCCCCACAAGCTCCCCTTCCAATGGAAGGACATGTTCCCGAACGAAAACGGCCACATCGAAGTGGAAATCGGCAGCGGCAAAGGGACCTTCATGATCGAATACGCCCAGAAGCATCCGGATTACTTTATCATGGGAAGCGAATGGGACTACACCTGGGCGGCATTTGCCCATACGCGAATGGAAAGCCGAAAGGTTCTGAACAATGCTGCCATGCTCCGGGGAGACGTGTTCTACTTTTTGCGGGATGCCGTCAAGGA
>CALATK010000253.1 GCA_937891805.1 uncultured Fibrobacter sp.
ATGTTTCCGCTTTTAACGGGCAGGCTGTGGAGTCCGGCTTTTGCCGCCAGTATCAAATTCCCCAGATGGGGGTGCTTGAAAAAATCTACGGGATTCGACTTGAACAGCACGGCGGCCTTGGTGCTTTCCAGGGTGTTCCGGAACAGAAAGTCCATGCGCTGCTGCGTGCCGTAAAGGTTTGCTACCGCCGGGAACTTGCTGCCTTTCACACTCTCAAACAGCAGGGCTGGCCCGCCTTTTTCAAAGGCGATTCGTGCCATTTCGGCCATTTCCAGGTTCGGATCCACCTCGTCGTGGATGCGTTTCAAAAGCCCTGCTTTTTCCAAATCAAGCAGGGCTTGTTCTAGAGTGGCGTACATGGAAATCCCCAGGTTTTGAGGGCCTTAACCTGCGGTAGCGCTCTGGTCCAGGGCCTCGATGGACTGGGTTTTTTTCTGGGCTTCGTAGGCCAGCATCACGTCGCGGGTGTCCTTGCGGGAATAGATGCCATAGACGATGTTTGCCCTGTCGATAATCTCGGCGAAAACTTCTTCGGGAATATCCGTGAACCCCTGGAAACTCATCTCGTCGTAGCAGGCAGTCATGTTTCCCTCGTCAACAAAGCTGTGCTTTGCGGTGAACCCGCGGAAGGGACCTTCACCCAGACGCACGGTAATCTTGTTCTCTTTGACGGAACTGACAATGCCGGTCCACTTCAAGGTCTTGAACCCCCACTGGAGGTTGTAGCGCACCGTGGCGCCCGGTTCAAGATTTTTGGGGAATGTGTAGTGCAACTGGGGGGTCTTGCCCATGGTCAGGTTCATCGGGGCGTATTGCAGCGTCTCCAGAACGTTCTTCAGGGAGAACTCTTGCCAGGATGTTTGACTCAGTTGGACCATACGTGAGAAATGTAGTAAAAAGGGAAGGGATGCTAGGATTTAGGGGCTAGGATCTAGAGGCTAGGTAGTAGGTTCGAGGCACGAGGTTCGGGGTATGGGTCTTAAACGTTGTCATCCTCGTCCCGGACTTAATTGCGGAACGAACATGACGAATACCACATTCCACATACCTCACGCCTCATTTCTAGAACTCGAAATCTACCGCACGGCGTTCGATGACTACCTTCTTCACGAAGGAGACAATAGCCTGGTGTTCCGGGTGTCCTTGATAGAAATCGAGGGCTTCCTTGGTGCGGAAGGTGGTGTCCAGGGCGATGTCGTATTCCACGTCGCCATTACCGAGTTCGGCCTTGCCGAAGTTCAGTCCAGATTCGATGCTCACGAGACCGGGAATTTTACCTTCCAGTGCGTGGAAGGCGTCCACCATCTTTTGGCCGTTTTCCTTGGCGGTGGCGCCTTCGGCTTCGGCCTTCAGTTTCCAGAATACGATGTGTCTGATCATGAGTTCCTCTTTTCTTGATAAAGTTTCCGGTATAGGTCGAGCTGACGCCCAAAACAGTCGTTCCAGCTGAATTTCTCGGCGTAGGCTCGGGCCTTTTGTTTCATGGCCTGCATATCGGAGCGGTACAGCTCCACGATGGCCTCTGCCAGGGCGTGGGGCGTACGTTCTTGCAGGACCTTGCCTGCTCCCGATTCCGTCACG
>CALATK010000254.1 GCA_937891805.1 uncultured Fibrobacter sp.
CGGCTTGTTCCGCAGGTGCGGCCTGTTCGGCGGTGGCTTCTGCTGCCGGAGCAGCCTGTTCGGCAGCGGGGGCTGCCTGTTCGGTTGCTGCAGGGGCTGCGGCTTCGGCTGCCGGTGCGGCTTGTTCAGCCGGGGCTGCAGGCTGCTGTGCGGCAGGTGCTGCTTCGGGAGCGGCAAAAACGGATGCCGCCAACACGCAGGACAATAGAATCATTTTTTTCATGAAAAAGAATCTCCTTTCAATATTCAATATATGAGAATTTTAGAAAAAAAATAGGGCTTTGGGGCTTGTAAAAACTGATTTTCTTAAAAAAATGTTATGTTATAGTCAAACGAGGTTTATTTTGAAGAAAATTATAGTGTTTCTGCTCCTGTCCTTTGCGGTAGTCGTTTATTCTCAAGAAACTTTGCCCGTCTACAAGATGGTCAAGGGAAAAATCAACGAAGATGCTCCTGTGGGCGAATTGAATCGTTCGGACTGGATCAAGGAGTTGCCTATACCTCAGGTCAAGGTAAAGAAGGTTTCCTGGGTCAAGGAAACGGTGCAGGTGAAGGACAAAAAGGGCAAGGTGGTCAAGGACAAGAAGGGGAAGCCCAAGACCAAGGTCAAAAAGAAAAAAGTGGTGAAATACGTGATGGAGGACCCGAAGGAACCTCCCAAGTTCGTCCCCATTGACTGCAAGATTGGTAAAGTCTACGCCAGACGTTCGGAACTGGCCCGCTTCCAGCAGGAATCCATGGATTTAAGTGGAGAGTATGCCTCCACTACCGGTAGCCTGGTCCTGAAAAAATCTCCCAATAATCCTGGCAAGTTTACCGTGACCATCCAGAACGGTCCTTTGGGAGACCGCGCCGAAATAGAGGCCAGCGACATCCCGATGGAGGAGTCCACCAACGGCGGGCGGCTCTCCTACAAGGAGGAGGGCTGCACTCTGGACATTAGCATTCTGAACCGCAAGGTAAAAGTGGTTCAGCGGGGCTGCGTGGACTACAATTCTGCAAGTTTCCAGTTGGAAGGCGAGTACAATACGTACAAAGGAAACACCCGCCGGGTAGAGGTGTTTGCCATGCCGGAACAGACCTTCAAGTTCAAGAAGTATTTCTGGTGCGGTAGCGGCTTTGATTCTTGTGAAAAGGTCAAGGACGACAATGGCACCGTCTATATCACCTGGAGTAAGGACGGCAAGGGCTTTATCGAGCGCAAGGCGGGCGAAGATGTTCACGTGTACCGCCCCTTCGAACACATGATTCCCCGCAAGCGGGACTTTTACAAGGGCGAAAAGCCCGTGGTTATCAAGACCAAGCGCACGGACATGGCGGGGGAGTGGATGATTTGGTACTACTATGCCAAGGCGGAACGCCTCAAGATGGTCCGGGCCGGCATGAACGAAGAAACGGCCTACATGGAAATATATGAGTAGTGAGTTGTGAGTGGTGAGTTGTGAGTAGTGAGTTATGAGTAGTGAGTTATGGGTTTTGGGGAATAAACTCTTGAATTTTACAATGCTCGTAACTGAAAACTGACAACTGTCGGGCTTCGCCCTGCCGACCATCGGCCTATTTTTTTATCTTTGGTCGTATGAAAGTTTTTTTGTACGACACGACCCTCCGCGACGGTAACCAGGATAGGAAAATCAGTTTGTCCCTGGCGGACAAACTGCAGATAGCAAGGCTCCTGGACAGTTTCGGTTTTGACTACATCGAAGGTGGCTGGCCGAACCCTAGCAACCCCACCGACGAGGAATTCTTCCAGAAGATCAAGGAAGTCAAGCTGAAGCATGCAAAGATCGCGGCTTTCGGCTCCACACGTCGCCCCAAGGTGCTGCCCGAAAAGGACCCGCTGCTGCAGGCCCTGGTAAAGTCCGGTGCTCCCGTAAAGACCATTTTCGGCAAGAGCTGGGATTTGCATGTGACCGACGTTATCCGCACTACCCTGGAAGAAAACCTGGACATGATCGAGTCTTCTGTGGCATACCTCAAGGAACATTCCGAAGAGGTCATCTACGATGCGGAACATTTCTTTGACGGCTACAAGGCGAACCCGGAATATGCCATCGAGACCCTCCGTGCGGCAGAAAAGGGCCATGCGGACTGTATCGTGCTTTGCGATACCAATGGCGGAACCATGCCTTGGGAACTGAAAAGCATTATCAAGGAAGTGAAAAAGCATATTTCCACACCTCTCGGGATCCACGTTCACGATGATTCTGGACTTGCGGTGTGCAACAGCCTTTATGCCGTCAAGAACGGTGCCGTGATGGTACAGGGCGTAGTGAACGGCTTTGGTGAGCGTTGCGGAAATGCGAACCTCACCACCATTGCTGCAGACCTGCATTTCAAGATGGACGCGAAGTTCTTTGCGGCCAAGAAGATTGCAAGGCTCCGTCAGTTGAGTAGCAGCATTGACCAGATTGTGAACCTGCCCAGCGATCCTCATGCCCCGTACGTAGGCGATGCTGCCTTTGCACACAAGGGTGGCGCCCACATTGACGGCGTGATGAAGGTTTCCCGCAGCTTCGAGCACATTGACCCCCATGCCGTGGGCAACGACCGTGTGTTTGTCACTAGCGATCAAGCGGGCGGTTCCCTGGTTGTGGAAAAACTCAAGGCTATCAAGCCGGGCATCGACAAGAAGGACCCTGTAGTGGGCAAGCTGCTCACGCTCATCAAGGAGCGTGAAAACGCTGGCTGGCATTTCGATTCTGCCGAGGCCAGTTTCAAACTGTTGGTCTATCGTCATTTGGGCATGGTGCAGGAGCCTTTTAAGGTGCTGGGCTACCGTGTTATCGAAGACAAGACCACTCAGGGGGTGTCTGTTTCACAGGCAACGGTCAAGCTCCAGATTGGCGACAAGATCAGCCATCAGGTGAGTGAGGGCGACGGCCCGGTGAACGCTCTGGACGCAGCGCTGCGCAAGGCACTGCTCCCGTTTTTCCCGAATATGGCGAAAGTCCGCCTGGACGACTTCAAGGTCCGTGTTCTCGGTAGCAATGTTGCTTCTGACGCTACGGTCCGTGTGTGGACCACCTTCGGTGACGAGAAGGGCTACTGGAACGTGGTGGGCGTTTCCAGCAACATCATCGAAGCGTCCTGGATGGCGTTCGTAGATGGACTTACCTACAAGATTTTGTTGGACGAGAAGGTCATTGAAAAGCCCTACAAGCATATCGATGTGAAACCGGTTGCGGCCGCGGGGCAGGCAAGTGCCGTGACGAAAGAAGAACCCGCTTCGGCGAAAGTCAAGAAGTTGAGCGCCCGCAAGGTTCGGAACCTGGCCGGCATTACGAGGAAGAAATAAATTTGTCATTACGAGGGAGCGTAGCGACCGAAGTAATCTCTTGCCATAGCCTATGAAAATGCTTGTTTGAGATTGCTTTGCTCCTACGGAGCTCGCAAAGACGCGATACGGAATGAACGATTATGAAAATTGTAAAAGTTATTCCGAAATCTGCTGAAATTGAACGCATCTGCGGGCGCGAAGTCGGCGGATTTGTTTTTTGAAAGTTTTCTTAGGCGAAAGCGGAATGAAAATGAACTTTAAACAAATGTTTGTAATGAAGAAAGTTCTAATGATAATTGTTTTCTTTTCAACAATGTTATTTTCAGCTGAATTTGAGAATCCACAAACGAATCTCCGATTTGGCACAGAATTATGGTTCGTAAATGACTACCTAACGTTTCAATTTGGCAATGCTTGTTCCAATAGTTTTGTCAATTGTATCAAAGACACTTCATCATCTTACGAGGGCTTTAATGGATTAGCATATTATTCAACGATTGATACAACCATCGTTGTTTTTGTAAGTACAGAACATGTGAATAAAATAACGATTTTTTCTATTTATCCATTTTCGCTTTCTTCGCCAATGGGGACAAACCTAAAAGATGTTTTAAGAACAGAATTTATGCACTTGCAGGAGTGGGGAGTCCTCAACATTTCAAAAGATAGCGCATCAATTTTAATTGACAAAATTATATTCGATATGTTAGGGGGGGAATGCGATTGGGATAGCATTAGTGACAGCAACTATGTCAATACAACTAGAGATCTTTCTAATCTCGGTAGTTATCATTATGATGCAATTTGTGATACACTTTATGATTGCTGTGGGGAGCCGGTTGATGGTGGAACTGCAATAATTGACAACTGGTGGACTTTGCTTCCTGATGAAAAACCGACTTCCGTTTCCAAGACTCCGATCAAAAATAGATTCCGTCTATCCCGCATGAACCATGAAACATTCTTTGTTGAAGGAATAAATGAAGCCACACCCTACAAAGTGTTCGATGTCAACGGCATTCTCCTGAAACAAGGCCTTGTTCAAAATGGCGTCGTGCAAGTTCCAAAGACACCTTCTATTCTTGATATTGCTCACCAGAAATTTTTGCTGAAATAATGAAGTGCTATTAAATGTTTATGGAAGATTCCTAGGGAATGGAGTGATTGTTCATCAGAACACCGATGTATACCGCGTTGACTTCAACCCTATTCAATCTGTGTTAGAAATATCATTTTAAGTAGGAGGCTTGGGATGAATAAAGTTCTAATGACAATAGTGTTTCTAACGACGATGTTGTTATCAGCTGAGTTTGATAATCCTCAAAGTAATTTCAGACAAGGAACACAATTAGAATTCGGACTAAATTACATAGCTTTCAATTTTGGAAAAACCTGTTCCTTGAATTATATTAATTGTGTTACGGACGAGTATGGTCCCCTTTATGGATTTGCTTATTATTCAACATTAGATACAAACTTTGCTGTATTTGTAAACGTTTATGCTAGTAGAATCACTATTTTTAATATTCATACAGGTTCTTTTTTCGAAGAAAGAGATATCACGCTTAGTCAAATACTTAAACAGGAATTTATTAATCTGCAAGAATGGGGTGTTGTAAATATATCAAAGGATAGTGCATCTAGTTTAATAGATAGAATGGTTTATAATATGCTTGAATGCAAAGTAGATATGGCGGATATCTACAACGCAAATGATATGGTTTCTGTATATACGCATATAGCGTCATGCGACACCTTTGAATGTTGTGCTGAACCGACTGATGGTGGAACTGCAATGATTGAGAACTGGTGGAGTTTGCTTCCTGATGAAAAACCGACTTCTATTTCTAAGACACGGATTAAAAATAGATTTCGTCTGTCTCGCATGAATCGGAAAACTTTTTTTGTTGAAGGATTCGACGAAGCCTCTCCCTACAAAATATTTGATGTCAACGGCATCCTTTTGAAACAAGGACAAACCGAAAACGGGCAAATCTATGTTCCCAAGACACCCTCCATCTTAGATATCGAACATAAGAAAGTTTTGTTGAAATAACTTTTTGTTTTTTTTATCTTTGTAGACATCTAATATCTTATTTCCTACTATGATTATTACAAAAGTTACTCCGAAATCTGCTGAAATTGAACGCATCTGCGGGCGCGAAGTCGCCCCCAGCAAAGAGATTCACGACAAGGTGATGCAGATCCTTGCCGACATCAAGAAGGGCGGTATCGCCAAGGCAACGGAATACGCCCAGAAGTTTGACGGGCTCAAGGGCAAGAATATTCGCGTCCCGGCATCTGCCATCGCGAAGTCTGCCGCCAAGTGCCCCAAGGAACTCCAGAAGGCCTTGAAGCAGGCTATCAAGAATGTTCGCGACTTCCACAAGAACCAGATGGAAGAATCCTGGCTCATGGAAGGGGCCGATGGGGTAGTCCTCGGTCAGCGTATTCGCCCCATGAAGCGCGTGGGTCTTTATGTGCCGGGTGGTGCAGGCATTTACCCGAGTACCGTGATTATGAACGCCGTTCCGGCTCTGGTGGCTGGCGTTCAGGATATCGTGGTCGTGACCCCGATCAAGGGCGAAATCAACCGTGCTGTGGCTTTCGTGCTCCAGGAATTGGGCATTGAAGAAGTCTACCACATCGGTGGCGCTCAGGCGATTGGTCTCTTGGCTTATGGAGCCAAGGACGCCAAGGGCAAGACCGTCGTGGAACGCGTCGACAAGATTGTAGGTCCGGGTAATGTGTTCGCTGCCATTGCCAAGAAGGAAGTCTTCGGCGTCGTGGATATCGACATGGTGGCTGGTCCCAGCGAAGTGCTGGTGATGGCCGACAACACCTGCGATCCGGACTTTGTGGCGGCAGACCTTTTGAGCCAGGCGGAACACGGTTCCGGCTTCGAGGCAGCCATCTGCATTACCGACAACATGGAAACCGCCCAGATGATTAGCGCCTGCGTGGATATCCAGGTGGAAAACTCCCCGAAGAAGGAACTCCTCGAGAAGGTGCTCGGAAACTTCGGGCGCATCCTCGTGGTGAAGGATTGGTTCGACGGCGTGGAGATCGCAAACCGCATCGCTCCCGAACACTTGGAAGTCATGACCGCCGAAGCAGAATCCATGGCGGCACAGATCGAAAACGCGGGTGCCGTGTTTATCGGCCCGTGGTCCAGCGAGCCGGTGGGCGACTACTTTGCGGGTCCGAACCATGTGCTGCCGACGAACGGCACGGGCCGCTTCTTTAGCCCGCTCGGAGTTTACGACTTCCTCAAGCGCATGAGCATCATCCGCTACAGCGAGAAGGCCATCAAGAAGAATGCGAAGGCCATTGCCGCCGTCGCGACCGAAGAAGGCTTTATCCACCACGCCGCCGCGGTGCTTAAGAGACTGTAAAGAGTCTGTGAGCAACAAACGCCTCGTATTAACGAGGCGTGGTTGCGAGAGCAAAGTCAGGCCAATTTTTTATTCTTGCTTTTAGACTTTGCGGTCGCTTCTGTGAGCAACAAACGCCTCGTATTAACGAGGCGTGGTTGCGAGAGGGCTGGCCGGTGGTAAGAATCAATATGCTTTCAGCCAGCCCGGTCAGAATAGGAACATGGAATCTTCGCCTAGGTTCAGGCACACGCGGTTGCGGCCTGATTCCTTGGCGTGGTACAGGGCGTCGTCTGCCCGCTTGATGATAGACTCTACGGTGTCGCCGGATTGACGTTCCGTAAAACCGACACTGATGGTAACGGTTATCACCTCGCCAGAAGAAAGGGCAACGCGAATCTTTTCTACTCCCGCACGCAATCTTTCTGCAATGATTTTGGCGTTGTCTACGGTGGTGTTGGGCAGGAATACCGTGAATTCTTCGCCTCCGTAGCGTACTGGCATGTCACTAGGTCTGAGGCATCGGGTGATTTCTTGCGCTACGGCAATAAGAACTTGGTCGCCGGCCAAGTGCCCATAGGTGTCGTTGATGTTCTTAAAATGGTCAATATCCAGCATGAATGCAGACAGGCTGAAATTTCCGTCATTGCTGCGCTTGAGTTCTCTAGTATAGGTCTCTTCAAGCCAGCGACGATTGTGTAGTCCTGTCAAGGAATCCACCTTGGCGTTTTCTTCAATGCAGCGGATATGGTATTCCTCTTCGCAAACGACTTTGTTATTGTTGCGTAATCTTCTGCTCAAAAGTTGCAAGAAATTCAGGCATAGGTCATGGGATGCGTTGAGCATGGCGAGAGCGATGTCTGCATCAATGACCAACAAGGTGCTTTTCTCTTTGGCAAAAACTTGAGCGCTGGGTTTCACGTTGTCAAAGATGGACATTTCACCTGCGCAATGCCCAGGCAAAATGAAATCAGAAAAAGAACCGCCCTTAGAGCTTAAGACGACTTCTAGTTTGCCGTCCAATAACACCAACAGCTTTCTTTCTGGTTGGTTGGGGTCAATGAGTAGTGTTCCCGGTTCAGCCGTGATTTTTTTGCAACTGAGCAGGTAGCCTGCTAAACTTTCAAAAGAAACATTTTTGAAGATGTCAGTCTTCAAAAACTGAGCCCTTGAAATCGGGAGGGTTTCCAGCTCGTTTGTAGTCATGACTAGAAACCTAGGCTCAATTCGACCATGTAGATTCGCTGTTCGTCCTGGCCTGTGTAGTAGCCCAGTTCTTCGGCCCATGTTGCAAATTCCAAGGTGAAGAACTGCAGAACCTCTAGAGCGATACCACCGGCAGGGTAACCTCCCTTGAAACCGCCAGATAGGCGGAGTGCTAGAGCTCGGACTCCATAGTAGTAGCCAGGCCAGGCAATCAGGTTCTGTTCAACTTCGAAACCGAAATTAATGTGAGATAAAGGCTTGTAGTTGTTTGTGCTGTTTACAATGTCGGCAAAGTCCATGGCAATGTTGAACTTACGGCCATAACCCGTGTTCTTGTTGAAGAATCTAGGGCTGTAGTTTGCACCTACGGTCCAGTTAGGAGTGATTTTATCCCCAGCAAGTTTTTTGAAATAGATGTCTCTTAGGGATGTGCCGACTCTGACTTCGCGGGTGAGCTGATAAAGAACGCCTAAGTCGATACCCATGGAAATGGAATTGAAATCAAAGATGTTATCCGTAGCGTCGTGGTAACGATCTTCAAGGGTGTCTTGCATGGTGTCGTAATTCAAGATGTCGACTGTAAGCATTTCTACCTTGTGACGCTTGACTGCCTTTGCGCCGATACCCACGGAGAGGTTGTCCGTGAAGCCGTAAGAAATACCGCCCTGGACAACTCCATCGACATAGAAGGTGTCAATGGCCATATTGGGTAACACAATGCCAGCATCCAGGTAGGGTGCCACGTTTGCATTTACCCAGACCGCACCACCAATGCCATGGAAAGCCATTTCAGCATCGAACTTCAACTTCATGGCGAGGCTCTTGTGGTCATAGCTGTTTACCTGGTGCATCAGTTCCGGGTGACTGGATAGGGAGTCCATCAGAACTGTTGATGCCTTGAGTCCATTAGCTTCGGCATCGTTGGAAGCTCCTTGATAGATTTTCTGCAAGTCTTTGGCTACGTTGTAGGTGTGGAAATATGTTTCAAAGGGCCCTGCACCACCCAAGTTTAGACGCATGTCGGCGTAGTTTCGGGGATAGTATCCGGTTTCGGGGAATTTGTCGTAGTTTCCAAGCTTGTTGATTTGAGTCAAGCCAGCGTAGTTAAAGTAGATAGCCTCTTTGTCGTCGACTACGGCCACATGGGCGTTACCCATGGCTTCGGCACGCAGAGAATGGTGCGTCGGTGCCTTGAGAGCAAAAGCGAAAGATGCAAGGCTTAGCGTAAAAAGTATTAGTATCCGTTTCATTCTTGATACCTCACTTTTTGTGCTTCAAGGATTCTCTGGAAGTCGCTTTCTGAATAACGGACCCAACAGCCTCCGATGGTTTCTTGCCGATATTGGAGACTATATTTGCCTTCATAATCTATGGCAACAGCGTGTTTTAATTCTTGGAAAGTTTCAAATGGAAGTCCCTGGGGGTTGAAGATTAGGTCTGCGGCGAACCTGAACCGGTGGTCCCCATTTTCAACCCTTCTGCGATATTCTGGATAAATAAAGTCCCATTCTTCGTTGTTGGCAGTTCTGCCATCCATATCAATATCTACGTTTCTGTATTTGTTATTTGGCCCTACAGAACGAATAATCATTAGGTTCTCAGTTCCTTGTCTATGAGCAATGGCGTTTTTTGCAATGGTCATCTCGTCATAGACAAATTGATCGGACTGGTCTCGAGGATCCTCGTCAATTTCGCCATCTCCGTCATTGTCTTGCCCGTCTATGATTTCTTCGTCATTGCATCCATCGCCGTCTTCATCCACGGACTGGCTGTATCCTGTGAAAGAAATGACTGTGGATAATTTCTTTTCGTTTTCGGCAGGAGTGTCTCCAATTTGGGTGATGCTGCTCATCGCATCACAGGAGGCCCCCATTGTTACATTTTTGCCTTCTTGAGAGAGCATGGAGCCAAATCCTGGCAGGAGTTGGCCTGCAACAGAACCCATGGATTCGGGCTGTTTTGCACATGTGGAAAAGAATTCGTGAAGAGTTTCTAGTGTTTCGGTAGATTTATTGCCGTGCAACCCGTTGAGAATATCTCCCAGGTTGCATTCCGCCTCGCCGGTTGCGGCATTGACAGAGGCACAGGCCGGTATGTCGGGCATGACTTTACGCAAGACAAGCATAGTTTTGAACAATTGTAAAATCATGTAACTGTCGGAAACGTTCTTATAACTCACGACGCCGTCAAGTTGTCCAGTCGTGTCAAGTGTGATGAACACTTTCATGAAATCAAGAATAGTGTCGATGCTGTATTGGTATTTTGCTGCTGTCCCATCGCTCATTTTTGAAATGGGCATGGAATTGCTTCCCTCGGTATTGACGTACTTGAGGAGCTCAAAGGAATTTATTTCTTGAAGGTTCAGTTTTGCCTTGGCAAGACCGTACCATGCTTCGGAATGGCTTGAATCGGCTTCGATGGCCTTGCTGAAATAGTAGGCGGCCTCGGAGTAGTCGTTTGCCCGGAACTTTTGATACCCTTCGTACGTCAGGGCATTTGCGTCACTGGAATCGATATTCGCTGAACCCGTGGGGTTAAACAGATTGCAACCTACAATCCCTAGGATCAGTGTGCATAAGAAACAAATTGAAAGTTTTATTTTCATAGGTCATTCTAGATGTTCTAGTCCTTTATAAAGATAACTTTCTTCTTACAAAAAAGAACATAAATCCATCCTTTTTCCTCTTTTTTGGGGTGAAAATCCGTTTTTCCGCTGTTTTTATAGTAAAAATGCCGTTTTTTGCAAGAAAACGTGAAATCATCTGCCGAAGTAAATATATTTGGTGCCATGAGTTTGTGCGAGGAATACTTCCCGACCAGGGCGTACACCAATGCGGTGAGTAGGCTCGGACAGCTCTTGTCCAAGGAACGGGACCGCCTCGATTCTGTGGCGCAATCTCTTGGACGGAAATCTGCTGTCGGTCCAGACAACTTGGCGGTGCAGGTTCCCATGATTGTGGACTTTGCCAAAGAATACCACAGGGCCTATTCCCTCTATCTGGAGGCTGTATTACCCCAGCATAAGAATGGAATCAAGTGTGGTCCTTCTTGCGGAAATTGCTGCCACCATTACCCCATGTCTGTGGAGCCTTTTGAACTGGTTTACCTGTATTCGAATTTGAGGCGCCGAGATGACTTTATGTCTGTCATGGAAGACTGTCAAATGCGGGCGAAACTGTTTGAAGGTCTTTTGGGCAAGCGCTTGGCGGAGTCCGATTCCGAGGATGATGCCGAAGATAGGGCCCTCCATGATTATTTTTCCCAGTGGAAGTCATGCCCGTTCTCCTCGCCCCAAGGGGATTGCAGAATATACCCCTTGCGTCCGGTGTCGTGCCGCATGTACTTTAGCGAGACTCACCCGAAATACTGCGTGCCGGAATATTTGCAGACCGAAAAGAACGAAAGCTTTGTGGTGTATATGCCAGACCATATCGAAGAGGCTCTGGGTGGTATTTCGGAACATTATGCAGACTTGGAATTGCCAGAAAGTTACTTCGGCGGGCTCCTGTCCATGAACCTTTATGAGGGTGTTTTCTCGTGATGGGCGAGGGACAGATGGACTTGTTCGGCCAGCTGGACCTTTTCGGTTCGGCGGCGTCCCAGGGCTATGAGCCAGCGGTCAAGAAAATTTCGGCAGAAAGTTCCGAAAACGGTCTGGTGACCTTCAAGTACAACCCCCGCATGAAAAAGAGCATCCGCTGTGTTGGAGGCTTCTTGTTCGGCCATCCGGAGGTCCTCTTGCCAGGGTATATGAAGGCTCCGGAATTTGCCCAGGCTCGGGAAATTGCTGCCGAATGGG
>CALATK010000255.1 GCA_937891805.1 uncultured Fibrobacter sp.
TCTGGGAAAACTGCAGGGAATCATCGACCCGATTATCAAGCACAAGGAAATCGCGGGGCTTGCCATAGGCACCCGGCCGGACTGTCTGGAAGACGAAAAGATTGCCTACCTTGCAGAATTGAACCGCAAGAAGCCCATCATCGTGGAAATCGGGCTCCAGACTGCAAACGACCTGACCCTTGCCGCCATCAACCGGAGGCACACCCTGGCCGAATGGACCGATGCCGTCAAGCGTTGCCAAAAGGCGGGACTTACCGTGACCACCCACGTAATCGTTGGGCTCCCGGGTGAAACACTCATAGATTTCAAGCACACCGCCGAAGTGATTCGCGACATGAAGCTTGCCGCCGTAAAAATCCACCCGTTGCATATCGTGACCGGAACAGTCATGGCCCAGGACTACATCGCAGGGCAGTTCAAGCTGCTGGAGTTCGAGGAATACTGCTACGCCGTGGCCGAGATGATCAAGATTATCGGGAAGGATACCGCCATCGAGCGGTTCAGCGGCGAAAGCCCCAGCGAGATGCTCATCGCCCCCAACTGGTGCGGCGAGCGTGACCGGATTATCGCCGAAGTAGAAAAGTTGCTGGATTAGTCTTTAGAATCAATTATAGACTTGGCGTCTTCAACCTCGACGGTGCTGAGAGTGGCAGACAGCACCTGCTTGCCGCCGACGGTCGCAATACCGTCGAAAGTGACCGCCATGTCCATGCGCATAGTCTGCTTGACGCAGATTTCCACCACGTCGCCGGGCTTGAACGCCGTCAGTTCGGCCTTGCAGTTGGACACGCTCATGATAAAGCCTTCCTTGGGGCTC
Organism: uncultured Fibrobacter sp.; assembly: GCA_937891805.1. Classification (GTDB taxonomy): domain Bacteria; phylum Fibrobacterota; class Fibrobacteria; order Fibrobacterales; family Fibrobacteraceae; genus Fibrobacter. The sequence continues at coordinate 818 of CALATK010000255.1, forward strand.
TTGCCGCAAGAACGTCCGTGGATTCCGGAAAGTGCGGAAATGCTCTGGGCCATGTATTCAAAGGCCACATAAGAGGGAACACCGCCCAGCTCTTCGCTGTAGAACATGCAATCTGTGGAAATGTCCACCTGGGTCGTGATGGTGATTTCTTGCAGGTCAAAGCCCTGGATACGGTCCAGCAGGAGCATCTTGCCCTTGTGAGGTACCAGGGTTGAAATTTCGTCGCGGGTCTTGAATTCCATCTTGTCCATCTTACTTTTTCCCCAAGACTAAAGATACATTACAGCCGCCAAAGGCAAAGGAATTGCTGATGCAGTAACGCAGGCCAGGAACCGTCCTGCCGGGCTTCACCAGGTTCAGCGCCGGAAGTTCCGGGTCCATAACGCCGTCGTACAGGTGTGCGGGCAGCGCCCCGTCGTGAGTCAAGGCCAGGCAGCAGAAGGCGGCCTCCAGGGCTCCTGCCGCCCCGAGGGTATGGCCCGTAATGGCCTTGGTGGAACTTGCAGGAACATTTTCGCCAAAAATTCGGTTTACCGCACGGGATTCCATGGCGTCGTTCAGCTTGGTGCCTGTACCGTGAAGGTTGATGTAGCCGATGTCGGAGGCGTCCAGGCCCGCATCGGCAAGAGCGGCAGACATGGCAAGGTAAGCCCCTTCCCCGTCGGCGCGGGGAGCGGTAATGTGGTCCGCGTCGGCACTTTCGCCAAAGCCCAGCACCTGCAAGCCTTCGTAGCCGGGGCGGCACAGGTCCGGACAGCTTTCCCGGGTCACCACGAAGTAGGCCGCAGCATCGCCCAGAGTCAGGCCCGAACGGTTCGCGCTGAAAGGATTGGTGGGCCTGTCGGACATTGCTTCCAAGGAGGCAAATCCGAGAATCACAGAAAGGGAAGCAATGTCCACGCCGCCAACGATGGCGGCGTCGCAAGTGCCAGCGTAAATGTTGTTCCGGGCCGACACGAAGGCGCTGGCACTTGACGCACAGGCCGTAGAATGGACCTGGCACATTCCCGTGATGCCGAAACGTTCCGCAATGTAGCGGGCCGGAAATTCTGCACACTGGTATTCCAGCTTGTAGCCCTCGGGAAACTTGCCCGTTTCCTTGAAGCACTTGAGGGCCGCAAGAGACGATTCCGAGCCGTTGTCGCAGGAACCAATGAAGATGCCCACCCTGTCGGGGCCGAACTTTTCCACCGCATGCCGCACAGTATTGTCCATCTGGTCCAGGGCCGCACGGCTCAGGCGGTTCACCCGGTTGTCAAATTCGGCGTTCTCCACCCGCGGAAGCATGTCCGGCTCAATAGTGGCCGCAGGCCGCATGACTCCGGCCACGTCGTGCATGGTAAAAACGCCCCGCTCCCCGCGGGTAAGCTTTTCAAAAACGTTTTCCTTGTCACCACCCCAAATGCAGTGAAGACCGAAATCATTGACATAAAGCGGACGGTTCATTGCTCCTCTCCCAAGGTGATGTGGTAACTATAATGGCGCAGGCTGTTGACCAGCGTTATCTCTTTACCCTTGCGCTGGGCGGTAAGTACTAGAGTATTTCCGTCCTTCAATGTCCGCACAAAGTCATGTGCAGTCCCGCGAGCCTCTTCAAAAACAAATCCCGCCGCCTCAAAATTATCCTTCAGCGCCTTGTAGGGGTAAAAACAGACCTGGAAATCCGCAAGCACATATTCCGCCTTCATCTTTTCCACATCCATCACGGAACTTTCAAAATGCAGGGAATCCTTACCATAGGTAATTTCGGCAATGGTGGTACCGAACCCGCTAAACAGCATAATGGAAAGAACGCTATCGTTGGCCCTGACCCAGGAATCCCCCTCAAAGGACTTCAGGGAACCGTCCTGCTGGGTGAATTCCCCACGCAGATGCTGGGGCATGTCCAGCTTTTCGGTCATGGCCGTCGTAGGGAGCAGCGCCACGGAACGGGAGTCCGAATAATACACAGGGGCGGTTCCGGGCTTTACGTTGGAGCGGCTGCAGGCCACCAACAGCAAAACACAGGCCAGCAGCCCCAACAGGTGGCGCATCTTGCAACCAGGGGATTTGAAACTACCGGCCATCTTCAAAATCAGGGTTCCGCCTCCAGGGCCGCACGGACCTGATCCACAAAGCAGGGCGGGCACACCATCAGGGACTCCAGCGTCTGCATGTTCACGGCCATCTGCATGCTTTCGGCCTTGCAAAGAAGCGTGCCCGATTCGGCATCGAAGAACTTGTACGAAAGCTTGAGGCACACCTCGTATTCTTCCAGAGTCACCTCGGCGCGAATCCGCTGCATAAAGACCATAGGGCGCAGGTAACGCACGTGCATATCTACCACGGGCCAGGCAAAACCGCTCTTTTCCATAGCGTAGTAGTCATACTTGATCTTGGTGAGCAAGGCACAGCGGGCCATTTCCATGTACTTCACATAATTGCCGTGCCAGGCCACCTTCATGGAATCCACGTCGTAGAATTCCACCTGGAATTCCACCGTCGCCTTCAGTTTTTTCTGTGCCATGGCGGGCCCCCGCTATACCGCGTAATGCTTTTCGCGAATCAGTTCAAGAGTCTTGCGCAGGTCGCCTTCCAGCTGGCGGTCGCAGGTCAGGGGCTTGAAATGCTCAAAGACCTGGTCCAGAGTCTTGCGCACGCCATCCAGACGCTTGGAATCCACCTCGCCCCGTTCCAAGCGGAAATGCAGGGCCTGGGAGGCAGCCAAAAGTACAGCCGCAGCCACCTGTTCGGTCAGTTCAATCACCCGGATGCAGTCGCGGGAGGCAATCGTGCCCATGCTTACCTTGTCCTGGTTGTGGCATTCGGTAGAGCGGCTAAAGACGCTCATGGGCATGGTGTTGTGGAGGGCTTCTGCCGTCCAGGCCGACACGCCAATCTGCACTGCCTTGAAACCGTGGTTGATGGAGAATTCCCCGTTACTACCGGACAAGTTGGGCGGCAGGTTGCGGTTGAACTTGATATCCACGATGGTGGCTAGCTGGCGGTCCAGAAGGTCGGCCAGATTCGCCACGATGTTCTTGAGGGTATCCATGGCCAGGCAGATATGGCCGCCGTAGAAATGACCGCCGTGGAAAATATTCTTGGTTTCGGGGTCCACGATGGGGTTGTCGTTGGCGCTGTTCATCTCGATTTCGATGAGCTGGCGGAGCAGGGGTTCGGAATCGTAGAACACGCCCACCACGTGGGGTGCGCAGCGCAGGGAATAAGGGTCCTGGATCTTTTCGGGAACAATGTTCTTTTCCACTTCCAGGTTCAGGGCGTCGCGCATCTTCTTGGCGGCGGTCACCAGGCCCGGATGGGGCTTTACGGCAAAGAGCCTTTCGTAGAAATGGTAGGCGTTACCCTTCATGGCGATGGTGTTCATGGCCGTAATGCGGCAGCTCAGGTCAGAAAGGTATTCGGCACGGCTAAAGGCCATGCAGGCCACGGCATTCATCACAGCCGTTCCGTTCATGATGGCGATAGCTTCTTTGGGGCGGAAACGGTGGGGCGTAATGCCCAGTTCCTTCATCACGTCCATCGACGGGCGGCGTTCGCCCTTGTACAGTACATCTCGCTCGCCAATGACGGCCCCGGCCAGGTAAGAAAGCGGCGTCAGGTCGCCACTGGCCCCTACGGAACCTTCTTGCGGAATCAGCGGCAAAATGTCGTTCTGCAAAAAGTCCATGATAATCTTCAGCAGGGCGTAGCTCACACCGGAAAAGCCCTGAGCCAGCGTGTTCAGGCGCACCGCCATGATGGCGCGGGTGGTCTCTTCGTCAAAGTAGGCGCCTAGACCGCAGCCGTGGAAACGGGTCAGGTTTACCGGCAGGTCGTAATAATGGTCAGGCGGCACCACCTGGGTGCAGGAATCGCCGTAACCCGTGGTTACGCCGTAAATGCCGCCGTGCTTTGCCAGGGCCTCGTCCAAGAATTCAGCACCGGCGTTGATTTTCTTCTGGAACTCGGGAGAGCTTTCCAATTCTACGGAAACCTTGCGTTTTGCGATGGCCACCACCTGTTCGATGGTGAGCTTTCCACTTCCAATTACGACCTTGTCCATTTCAACAGTCCTTTAAAAATTTTTGTGCCAGAAATTATAGAAATTATACCACTGGTACGGGTGACGCAGGCATTGCTTTTCGAGCATTCCCACGTATTCTTGTACCAGAGCCACCACACGGGCTAAGCGCTCCTTGCGGCTGCAGTCAAAAGAAGTCTTGGCCCGCACGATATGCATCTCGTAAGAAGAACGGATATCAAAGTCCTTCTTGCGGATAGCAAAGGCAAAATAAATCGGGGCATTCAAGATGCTCGCCAAGGTAAAAGCCCCCTCCGGGAAATTGGCGGTCTCCCCCAGGAACTTCATCTCTACATTGCGACCGGTAGAGTTGGCCGAGGTGCGGTCCCCGGCAATCACCACCAGGTCGCCAGAAGCAATCCAGTCCTTCATCCCTACGGCGCTGTCCACCCCGATCTTGTTGGCGTCCACCACCGTATTCATCAGGTCCGGATTCAGCTCGTACAGAAGGGCATTGAACTTGGATGTTCCCGAAAAATCCACCACCGGGTGTACCGTAAACTGCCTGTGGGTATGAATCTTGCCATACCCCGTGAGGGAGCGCAACATTTCCATGTTCCCCAGGTGCGAACAAATTAAAAAAGCACCTTCCCCACGGTCCAGCTGTTCCACCAGCATGTCCAGGTCATCACCCTGGGTTTCCACGTTCTTAAGAGGAATCACGCCCCGCCAACCCAAGAGCTTTTCTATCATGGAAAGGGCAAAGGAAAGTACGTGCCTGTAGGTGGCAAAGGGCGGAACGTTCCGGCCCTGCAAGGCGTAGAGCCGTTTCAGGTAGGCCTTGGACCGAGCCCGTACAGGGGCCGCCCCGAGCCAAAAGAAAAAGCACACCACGGCCACCAGAAATTCCACCACCGGGAGCGGCAGGTGGCAGGTAATCCACAGCATAAAACGGAAATGCCAAAGGCTTCCGCCCACTTCTTTCAGTTCAAACCAGTTTTGATTTTCGGCACTCATTTCTTTTTCGCCAAGCGGCGGGCCAAAAGCATGGGCAGGCGCAGGAGCATTCCCACACAGAGCTTGGTGTGGGTCCAGGAAATTTCAACATTGCTCCCGAAAACCCTGAAATTCGAAACACCGTCTTCGGGGTAAGTGACCTTGATGGGGTAAAAGCGCATCTTGACTCCCGCCCAAGAAAGACGGACCAGAATCTCGATGTCGAAACCCATGCGGTAGCTGGTCACTTTCTTTGTCACAGGCATCGTGGACTCTACCGGATAGATCCGGAAACCACACATGGAATCGGGAATGTCCTTCGAAAGCGTCTCGATGGCCACCCAGAAGTTGGTGATTTTCCGGCCCTGTTCCCGGGACTTGGGCACGCTGCCGTCGTACTGCGGTAGCCCCGCAATCAAATCCTCCGGATGCTTGCGGGCGGCCTTCAAAAAGAAGGGGATAGCGTCGGCGTCGTGCTGGCCGTCGGCATCCATCTGCAGGGCGTGAGTAAATCCCAGTTCATGGGCCTTTTCAAGCCCGCTTATCACGGCCGCGCCCTTGCCACCGTTCTGGGCGCGGGTCACGAGCACCGTATTCGGCACTTCACTGGCCACAGCTTCCAAGATGGCATGACCCTCGGGAGCATTGCCGTCATCTACCAAGATTACCGAAAGTCCCTGGGCCGAAAGGCTTTCCGCCACCTTGCGGGTGGTAGATTCGTGCCTATACACGGGCACGATAGCGCAAAATTTCAAGTCTGCAAGAGTTCTCATGTGCCTGCCTGCATTACCAATGTACCTGTCGAAAGCATGCGGCCAGCCTCGTTGGTATAGGTGAACAACACCTTGTTAGTCTCGGCCTTGAAAGTCATCTCCAGGTTGGTTACCGCGTCAGGAAGCACCGGGTAGCTGAACTTGGTCCGCTGGATTCTCTGTACCGCCCGGGGCGTATCCAGCAGGGCGTGGGCCAGCAGGGCCACCATGTCCACCTGGGCAACGGCAGGCAACAGCTTGAATGCCGGAAAGTGCCCGTCGTAAAAGTCGCTGTCCGCAGGGAACACCAGTTTGAGCGAAAGGGCACCCGGTTCCTTGTGCATTTTCAGGATCCTGAAATTCCTGGATTCGGGGAGACCGAACAGGGCCTGGATATCGCGCATCTTGATTTTTCCTTGAGTATCCTGGGGCAGTTCTTCCAGGTAGCGCCATTTCTTGGGCGTCACCGTGTTTTCCAGGAACTGGTTCAGGTGAGCCTTGAAGAAATTGTTTATCTCCAGCTTGGGCTGGTCCTTGAACCGCGCCACCCCATCGGCATTCAGCACGATGGCGGCGGCCAAATACTGCCGTTTGCCCACCATGGGCACCACACGCACGTCCTGCACCAGACCCGTCTGCTTCAAGCGATTTTCCACCTCAGGCAGGGAAATGCGCTTTTCCTCAATTTTTACGATGGAATCGGCACGGCCCTTCAAGAGGAAACGACCATCGTCGTAGATTTCCACCAGGTCGCCGGTGGTAAAACCTTCGGGCTCCAGAATGTAGCTGGACTTCACGTTCAGGCAGTCGTTTTCGCCGATGCTCATCTTGCAGACCTCGAATGGCGTCCAGATAGGGCCGTTCTTGGACTGGCGATAGGCGATTCCGCCTGTTTCTGTACTGCCGTAGATTTCGGTGGTCCAGTAGCCCGTAATGCCTTCGCACTTGCGGGCCACTTCCTCTGGCAGAGGGCCGCCCGACGAATAGATGATGGGCGTCGTCTTAAAAGCTATGGGCCCTTCGGCATCGGCGGCGAGGCGTTTCAGGTAGGCCGGGCTGGAGGCAATCACAGCCGCCTCCCCTGCAATGCTAGCCAGTTCGCTGGGGTAATCGATGCGGTGCCTGCGGTAAGGCAGCCCCGTAGCCGTGGGGAGCAGCACCGTAAACAGAAGGCCGTAAATGTGGTGGTGGTTCACCGTGCTATAGACCTTGCGGTTCACCCAGTCGTCGCCAAAGACCTTCACCAGCTCGAAAAGTTCGTTCTCGAACTGGCAGAACATCTTGGGGACCATCTTGGGCTCGCCGGTAGTGCCAGAGGTGTACATCACCATGGGGGCGCTGTCCTTGTCGAAGGTATTCCAGCGACCGTCGGATTCCGTGTTCTGCAAAACATCCTGAATCAGGGTAGCCCCCGCAAAAGGCTCGTCCGTCAAGAATCCATAGCCGGGCTTCTGGATTTCCTTGATAAAAGCCTCCTGCCGGTTCGCCGTCACCAGCGCCTTGCGGCCTCCCTGGAGCATGGCCAGCAGGCCCACCATAAAGTAGTAGGAATCCTCGCAGTGCAAAATCCAGGGGGCGTTTTCACGCTCTTCCAGATAGCGACGGACCTTGGAAACGTCGTCGGTGAAGTCGGCCCAGGTGCGTACGGAGTCACCGTCAAAGCAGACCACCATATCGGCCGGGCGGGAATCCCGCTCAAGCTTACACACGGGAATATAGGAATGCATCTTTTTCTGCATCATTTTACGAACCATGAATTCTACGGCAAAAAATATACCGATTAAAATATAGGAGATTAGGCCGTTGTACAGCGACCAGATTTTCTCGTCGCCTACAAAAACTGTAAAAGACGCCACCACGGCGTTGAACACGAAAAAAAAGCACCAGGCGAGAGTCACCCGGTCGCAGTACCGCTCCACGAAGGCATGTTCCGGCGAGGCCTGCAGCCGCCGGTCGCCGAGGCAGGCCATGCGGAAGGCGAAGCTAGGCTTTTTCCAGAGGGAAATCCCGAAAAAAGCCAAAAGCGAGAGGCTCACCAGCACAGGGTAAAACTCCAAGAACAAAAGGCTGTCCGCAAAAAACGAGACACCCCCGCAGGCGAGCATCAACACCACCAGGGCGTAATCCTTGAGGCTGTTCGCCGCGCTTTCCCTACCAGCTATAGATGCGCCGGTCGAAACCGCGCCTTCCCCACAGGCTGTGGCCGCGCCGTTCCCTTGAACCCTGTCGGTCCCAACAGATGCGTTCCTGCGGCCCTGGGTCGTGTTGAAGAACAGCACAAAGGCAAGGCCTATAAGCAAGAGGCTCAGGCGTCGGGGCGAGATATCCCAAAACACCAGTCCGCAAAAGACCAGCGCCGGGTAGAGTACCGAAAGTGCGGCAAAGATGACCTTTCCCGCCACGGACTTCATTACTTGGATTCCGTTTCGTGGATCAGACCGTAGATGGCGTCCACCACGTCTTGCAGGGTGCGCACGGCCTTGAACACTTCGGGGTCGATATTGCGGGGCAGCATGGACTTGAGCTTCACAATCAGGTCCACGGCGTCGATGCTGTCCAGTTCCAAATCTTCGTAAAGCCTAGCCTCGGGAACAAGCTTGGAGGCGTCCATGTCGAATTCCTCGACCAGGGCGTTCTTGATTCTGTCGAAAATTTCCTGTTTTTCCATGTTCAGTCCTTTAATCAGCTAGGAGAATTGGCAGAAATGTAGGCTGCCAGGGCGTTGACCGAGGCAAAGTGCTTCTTGGTCTCTTCGTTCACGGTAGAGAAAGAAACGCCGAAGTTCTCCTTGATGGCAATTCCCAGTTCCAGGGCGTCGATACTGTCGAGGCCCAGGCTGCGGTCGCCTTCCCCGAAAAGGGGCGCGTCGTCGTAAATATCTTCCGGAGTGATATCCTCCAGCTCGAGAGCCTTGATAATCACTTCCTTGATCTTCTGGTTCAAATCAGACATAGAATCTCCATTTTACGGCGGAAATATAGAAAATATCCAATAAGTGAAAAACCCTTTCCCCAAAAAAACTATATTTTGGCCCAAAATAAAGAGACCCACTATGTTTGACTTTTATACCGAAGACAAGATCAACGCCGTAGACGCCAAGTTCGAGGCTCAAAAAATCGCTTTTGCCCCCCTCAGTTTCCATGCCGCCAAGGCCCTCCGGGACATGGGAATCCTGGAAGAAATCAGTAACGCCCGCAAGAACGGCATCACGGTTTCCGAACTTTCCAAGAAACTGGGCATTTCCCTTTATGGCGTAGGCGTTCTTATCGAGATGGGCCTCGGCATGGGCGCCATCAAGCTCCACAAGGATTCCAAGGAAGACGACCTGCGTCTCACCCTCGGGAAAATTGGATTTTTCCTGATGAAAGACGAAATGACCCAGGTGAACATGGACTTTTCCGAAGACATCTGCTACCTGGGCGCAGAGGATATGCAAGAGGCTATCCGCAAGGGAAAACCAGCCGGACTCAAGCACCTGGGCAACTGGAGTACGGTCTATCAGGGACTTTCGCAGCTCACCGACCAGCAAAAGAAGAGCTGGTTCGGCTTTGACCATTTCTATTCCGACCTTGCCTTCCCCGAAGCGCTCCCCATCGTGTTCTCCAATCCCGTGGGCCGCCTGTTCGACATCGGCGGGAATACAGCCAAGTGGGCCATCGCCTGCTGCAAGTACAACCCCGATGTAAAGGTTTCCATCATCGACCTTCCGGGCCAGACTGCCGTAGCCGAAAAGAACGCCAAGGCCGCTGGATTCGAGAACCGTATCGACATGGTGCCCTGCAACGTGCTGGACAACACCACCGAGTTCCCGAAGGGGGCCGACGCCGTGTGGATGAGCCAGTTTTTGGACTGCTTCTCCCTGGAAGAAATCACCAAGATTTTGACAAAGATCCGCACCGCCGCCACTGCAGAAACGGATGTATATGTGCTGGAGCCCCTGTGGGACAAGCAGCGCTTTGAAGCGGCCGCCTACTCCCTGCAGGCCACATCCCTCTACTTCACCTGCATTGCCAACGGAAACTCCAAGATGTACCGTTTCGAGGAACTGAAACACGCCGTTGAAATTGCAGGCTTTGAACTGAAAGAAGCCCACCACAACGTTGGCCCCAACAGTTATTCGCTGCTGCGGTTCAGAGTCAAATGATCTATATCGAAAAATTCAAGGTTTTTGTCCCGAGCGAAGAGGCACCTCAGCCCGACGTGAAATTCGTGCCTATGCTCACCCGGCGCAGGCTCAGCCTCCTTTCCAAGATGGTGGTGTTCGTAAATGACGCCGTCTCCAAGGACTTACCGTCCTGCAAGGTGACCTTCGCCTCCCAATATGGCGAAATCTCCCAGCAGCTGAAAATTTCGGACACGCTTTTGCAGACGGGCAATGTATCTCCGGCACATTTTAGTTTATCTGTATTCAACGCTTCTATCGCAAATGCCACCATTCTCGAAAAAAACACCGCTGGCTATTCAGCCGTATTTTCGGGAAGGGACGCCTTCAGGCACGGACTTACGGACTGTGCCGCCGCACTGGAATCGGGTTCCGAAAAAGAACGAATTTTCATTTTCGCCGACGAAAAAATCCCGGAGACCTACGCCCCCGTGGCAGGGGTCCCCTACCCCAACACTTACTGCGCCTTGGCCCTGAGGCTTTCTGTAGAAAAAACCGAAGGCTCTATTGAACTGGACCCGTCGCCTCTGGTTGGCAACTTTGAGACCGCCGCAGACGAAGCTCTGGAATTCATTAAGACTCGGCTACCTGCCTAAATTTTATATTTGATTTTGAATAGAGGACTTGAAAATGGCTAGGACCAGCACAAACAAATCTGCAAAGAAAGATTCTGCTAAAAAAGGCACCCAGACCAACATGTGGACCGGCCGTTTTGCAAGCGGCATGGCGCAGAGCATGGTGGACCTGAGCTTCAGCCTGCAATTCGACGCCGAACTCATTGAAGAAGACATCGAAGGAAGCATCGGCCACGGCAAGGGCCTGGTAGAATCCGGCGTGCTCAGCAAGGCGGAATACAAGAAGATTTGCGATGGCCTCGAGAGCATTCTCAAGGACTACAAGGCTGGCAAGAATCTTTGGCAGGAATCC
>CALATK010000256.1 GCA_937891805.1 uncultured Fibrobacter sp.
CTCAACGACACCGTCATCATCCGCTTCTATCAACATCGGGTTATTCCTTTGCATGCAGAACTCCACACTCTTCGGCCAGCGCAAACCTTCATATTTTTTCATCTCCAAATTTTCTTTCTCAAAAAAAGAAGCATCCTCACTTAAATCTATATTTCCGAATGGGCGTACAACCTCTAGCCTTGCATTGAGCGAAATTCTTTCATAGGAAATACAATCATTTCCATCATTTCCAATCAACACATAAGATATTACAGAATGTACTGTATCTTTTTTTGTGTATATCCTGGTTTTCGAAAAATCAACATTGTCAAAGAGAGCATTATATCCAGTTCCAATGCCATATGCGTATAAGCCACATTTGGGCAACATTCCTTCTTCATGATAGATGCAGGCCTCAACAAAAAAAATAGGCCACTCATAGTCAAAAAGAAAATCTCCAGACATTTTAGATTTATGTAGCAAGGATTCTTCGCTACTACTAGGATTACTACAACCCCAAAACAGCACGCACAACATTATGGTACATATTCCACGCATTTTCACCTCAACAATAGCAAAGGTATGTGGGGAAGATATGATGGCACAACTTGTTCACTATGATAATTACCGTCTAAATCAACATAGTGATAATTTTTTTCATTTTTCCCCCCACTAGAATTTAAAAATGCGGACACACCGCCATTAAAAATTTCCCGCGAGCCTAGTCCAATAGGGGTCCTTGAAATCCTTGGGGTGTTCATAGACCCTGGACCATTCCGCAGCAGCATTTCCGAATTTAGAAAAACCGCCCCGCTGCAGGTTCAAGAATCGTATCAAGTCAATCATCCAGAAAGGCACCTGGGAACAGGGGCACTTCAGTTCCAGCACGGCGTCGCAGCCCGACTTAAAAAAGCGGGGCAACCCCGTAGAATGCATGTAATGGGGATCCACCGTGTAGTCGAAACCCGTCTCTTCCCGGAAACGCATGCCCGTATCGATAGTCACCCGGGAGTATTCCTCCCGGAGACCGAACCAAGCCCGGCGTTTGTACTGGGTCAAAAGTCTCGGGTGGGCGTTGTGCAGGTGGGTCTTGTACAGAAAATCTTTTAGGTACTTGCGGTCCGTATCACTCTTGCAGGGCCAATCTTCCGGCTTCATGTTCCAGACTTCGCCGGGGCTTATCCCCTTGATGGTGGCGCGGCTCTTGTAGCAGACCTCTTTCACCTTCCGCTTGCTTTCGAAATGGAAGGTGCCATCTTGTGCCGGGTGTTCACCATAGGTGCGGATACGCATGTTGAAGCGGTCCAGCAGCCTCGCCTTTTTCCAGCCGAGAAACGTCCAGCGGTCCGAATCCAGGTAGAGGTTGGTAATCCAGTAGAAATGACCCGGCGTAATCTGGGAGTAATGATCCTCTTCGCAATAGGGCGCAATGAATTCGCCGATACGGTCCGCCCATGCCACAGGAATGTGGTACTTGAGCTCGAATCGCTCCAACAGGCTAAAACCGCGGGCTTCGGCCATTACTTGAGGCCCTCCCGCAGGTGGTTTTTCACATTGGGGTTCGCAAAGATTCCCGTGTAAGTCAGCAAGATAAGGTAACGATCAAAGATATCGTATTCCAACTTCAAGGCCTTCAGGTCGCTTTCCAGGGCGCTTTCCCGGGCACGCAACAGCAAAAGCGGGTCCGCCCCTGCCGACTGGGCAAAGTCCTCAAAGAGGTTTCCGGCATTCACCTTCTCCACAAAGTCCTTCTGCACCTTCCACTGGGCCACCAGGGCCACGATTTCTTCGGACAGGCGGGAAACCTTTTGCGTCAAAGTCCGCACGGCATCCAGGTAATCACTTTCGGCGTCCAGTTCATCCACCTGATTGCGCAAGGCGTTCCCGTTGTTATCGTCAAAGAACGGGAGCCTCACTGCCAGATTCACAAAGAACTTGTCCTTCAGCTGACGGTCATCCTTGTCGGGCACCAAAAATTCTGCCGTTCCGTCGCAGTTGATGGAAGAGCATCCCGTCTTGTCCAGCCAATCCTTGTAATAGTCGTTGTAGGCACCATAGGGGCCCACATCGCCGGCATCCAGTTCCTTGTATTTTTTCATCAGGGATTCAATCTTCAGGGAATAGCCCACGCCGATATGGGAAATGAAATCGTTCCCCTTGGCCAGATCCCGCTTGGACTTGGCCTGTTCGTATTCCATCTTGGACTTGGCCTTCATGACTTCGGGAAACTGGTCGTTTACCGCAATGCCGTCTTGCAGTCCCTTGGCGAGTTCGTCCATGGTAGGGAGCCACGAGGTATCCAGGCCTACGGAATCGAAGTCTGGCACCCAAGACCTGAGTTTCAATTCCGCATCTTTCAGGGCGGTACTGTCTCCCAGAAGTTCTGCACGGCGGGCGGATTCCTGCTCCAGGGCCACAATCAGGTCCTGGGAATTGAAGGTCTCGCTTCCAGCCTTCAGGTGGAGCACCTCGATGCGGTCCAGGTTCACCTGGTAGAGCTGCTTGTCAATTTCGGCAATTTTCCGGCGGATGACATAGCGGAGCGCCCGCTCGTAGCGGTCGTAAAGCAGGTACGAACGGTCCACCGCCAGGCGGGCCTTCTGGTAATCCCGCAGGGTCTCGTACTGGCGCTTGTCCGCAGAGCCTATACCGAAGGACTTTGGCTTGAGACGCAGTTCAAAGTCGTGCTTCGCAAAACTGAAACCGTCCAGCTGGTAACGGAATTCCAGATTATCCCACAACTTGGTTCCCACATCCTGGGAAGCCGCCTGGGAGCGTTTCTCCGACGTCTGGTAAACCGGGTCCTTATCTACAGACTCCACCAGCTGCTCCCAGGTCAAGGGGGCGGCAACGGCGGCAGCGGAAAGGATTGCCACAAAAGACGCAGTAATAAAAAGCCTATTATCGTACATTCACAAACCTACACATTCCACATTACTCACAACTCACAACTCACAACTCACTACTCATCACTCATTACTCATTACCCATTACTCATCGCCATTCCCCAAAAACACATCCATAATCTGGGTTGCCAGGTCCTTGATCTGGCCTTCTTCGGAAATGGCCACCATCTCTCCCAGCAAGAAAGAATTGTCTTCAGGAATCTTGATGGTCACTTCGCGGCCATACACCGGCATGTCGGGCATTTTCCACATACGGTCCGGGAACACCACGATACGGCTAGAAAGGCCGACCACCTCGCCCTTGATGGGCTTGCCCTTGCCGCCCAGAGTGCGGATTTCCACGTCCTTGCCCAGGTTCATGCGCTGGTAGACCTGCTCGTTGATATAGCCGCGAATTAAAGATGGGGACTTGTGGGTCAAGGTCACGATAGGCGTAAAGCTGGAAACCTTTTCCCCTTCACGCACATTCACGCTGCCCACCACCCAGTTTTCCTTGGCAATCTGCACCAGGTCCGCTTGTTCCTTTTTGAGCTGTTCCAGTTCCTTGTGCAAGGTGGCGGCCTCGGTAACGCCGCTTTTCCTTTGAAGACTACGGCTTCCCTGCAAAAGAGCGATCTGCTCCTTGGCGTTTTTCTCGGCCAGGGCCAGTTCGTCTTTCAGGTTCTTGATCTGCATGGCCATGCCGTCGTTGCCGCCGGCCTTGGCGTTGTTTCCGCTCAGGCTTTTCAGCTTAGAAGAAATTTCCTTGTTCTTCTGGTATTCCGTTTCCAGCCTGTTGATTTCAAACCGAAGTGCCGCACTGCGGGTAGCAAGGTCCGCCTTTACGGAAGCCACACGCTGGTCGATATCCGCCTTGTTCAGGCTGCTACGGCCCTCGATGGCGTCCAGTTCCCGGGTCACTTCGTTAATGCGAAGGGTCAAGTCGGGGCGGTTCAGTTCCACGATGGTATCCCCCGCCTTGATTTCTTGACCGGGCATCACATGGACCTTCACGATTTCGGTAGCGCTAGGCACGCTGATGATGGTCTCGGAAGCCTCCGCGATGCCCTGGAACAGGGCGACGTTCCCCTGGTAAAAATACCCCAGACCCACCACAGCCACTACGGCCAGAATCCAGGCGATAGAAAGCTTGCGCTTGTAGATAGAAGAAATGAGGAATGTGTTTTTCAGAGCCATTTTCGTTCCTCCCCTACATGTCCGTGGTGGCGTCCTGCATCATGAACTGGATGTCAGAAAGCCCCTCCACCTTGGAGAGTTCCGCAAGGACTTCGGCCGCAGGCTTAGACGCCTTCAGTTTTATCTGGTAGGCCACGTCTATGCGCTCGCCGCCGTTCACCTCCCGCATGGTTATCAAGATAAACGTCTTCAGGTTTTTCCGCAAAATCTTTTCCGTTTCCAGGCGGGGTTCAGAAGTATTGGGCATGGCGAAACGGAGCATACCGTCAAAGAAATGCTTGGTACCAAGACCCGTACGGGAAAGCAAAAAGGCTACAATACAGAAGGCAAGGGTTCCGCCTACGGCAGCGCCCCAAGCATATACGCCGCAACCGATGCCAGCGCCCAAGGCCGCAAAGATGAACATGATGTCGCGAGGGTCCTTGAAGCTGGTGCGGAAGCGGACAATGGAAAGGGCGCCCAGCATTCCGAGACCGCGGCCCACGTTGTCGCCGATGGCCTGCATCACGGTAGCGGCCACCACCGAACTGAGCACCAGGGCCTGCACATAGTTCCTGGAGTAGGAAAGTCCGAGGAAAGTCCGTTCGTAGGTCCAGCCGATAATGGACGAAAGCACAAAGGCCAACAAAAGTGTATAGGCCAGGGTAATGATAGTGGCGTTAGCCGTACTGGATTGAACAGCCAATAAGTCGAGCATAGAAACTCCGTTGTTTATACCCGTAAAAGATACTTTTTTAGGGGGATTATCCGCCAAAAATTATGGTAAAATTTTGCCAAACAAAAAGCCCTCCGGGGCATAAATTCCCGAAGCGGGAAAATTCACCCCTTTTTTCGGCTTTCACAACAAGTTTTGAAAATTTCTGAATACAAAAAATCCCCGGCAGCCGGGGACTTTTTCAACATTACGTCGGAAATTACTTCGCAGCGGCGGAGTCTGTCACTTCAACCTTAGCGGCCGTATCGGCGCTCACGGCGACCGTAGAGTCGGCGGCGACAGCGGCGCTGTCAGCAGGCACGGCCACGGTACTATCGACAGCGGGAGCGGCAGGCACTTCCACAACATTCTCAACAACGGCAGGGGCAGCAGGAGCAGCCTCGGCGGCCTTGGGAACCGGCGTACCGAAGAAGTTCACCTTGGCAAGGAAAATCATCATGATCCAGGAGACCACCAGGCCGAGGATACCATGACAACGCCGGTAATGGCCATGCCGCGGGTATCGGTGTAGCCCGTAGCGTGGGCAAGTGCGTTAGGCGGCGTAGAGATAGGCAGGCTCATGCCGAGAGAGCTTGCAAAGGCAACAGACACGAGGAGGGCGGTCACGCCACCCAGGCCGACCAGGTTGTCCTGGCAGGCAATGCCCACGGCGCAAAGGATAGGAACAAGCAATGTAGCCGTAGAAGTATGGCTCATGAAGTTCGCCATGAAGAGGCAGATGATGCCGCAGCCAATCATCAGGGCCAGCGGAGACCAGCTTGCAAACGGGATAGTCTTGATAAGGTGGGCGGCAAGACCCGTAGCGTTGAGGCCAACACCCAGGGCAAAACCACCGGCCACGAGCCAGAGCACGTCCCAGCTCATGGCGTTCAGGTCTTTCTTGGTAATCACGCCGGTCAGGGCGAACACGGCCATAGGAATCATGGCGATGGCATTGTCGTTGATACCGTGGACATTCTTACCGGTCACCCACAAAATCACGCAAAGGACAAAGGTAATGTAAACGATGATTGCCTTGGGGCTGGTGTCGAACTTGCCGGCCCCTTCGATGTTCAGGACCATCTCTTTCATCTTGATGGGGTAAATCTTGAGAAGAAGAAGCCAAGCCACCACCATGAGGATAATCACGTAGGGGATACCGAAGGCCATCCACTGACCGAAGGTCACGGGATTTGCTACCAGGTCGCCGCGAGCCACGGCGTCGTTCAGGGCACCGAGGGCGATAGCGTTAGGAGGGGTTCCGATAGGAGTACCCATGCCGCCGATGTTGGCGCCAAGAGGAATAGCGAGGGCAAAGGCAGCCTTACCGCGGTCATCGGGCTCAAAGAGCTTGAGCACCGGGGCGAGAATGGCAAGCATCATGGCGGCGGTGGCGGTATTGCTCATGAACATGGAGAACACGGCGGTAATGAGCATAAGGCCCAGAAGCACGAACTTCGGGTTCTTGCCGAAGGGCTTCAGGAGAACGCGGGCCAGGTTCAAGTCCATCTTGTACTTGGTGGCTGCAGCAGCGAGGAAGAAGCCGCCCAAGAAAAGCATGATGATGGGGTTTGCGAAGGTGGCCATGATGGACTTGTGGCTGATCATGGTCACGCCGTCCACCCGGAAAGGCGTCAGGGAAGAGTCGGACATGGTCACGATCATGAGCACGATGACCAACACCGACGTGGACCAAATCGGGAACGGTTGGAGAATCCAGAAAAGGGCGGCCATCACAAAAACGCCGATGACGCGAATTTCGAGGGGATTCAAGATTCCCATGGGGCTTGCGGCATCGAACCCGAGGGATTCGTAGGGCAAGAAGAGGGCGACAATCGCAAGGATCGACGCGATGATGAACTTGATGAATTTAGCCTTTGTCATAGTGGGCCCAAATGTAGAAATTATGGCCCCCGGTGGCAATGAAAAAAAGCCCCCGATTTAGGCGGGGGCTACTTTGTAAGTCAAATGTAAGAGAGCGTCACCTGATGGCGACAGAACCGGCGGCCTGCTTAGAGCCTACGCGGACACGGACCATGTAGAGTCCGGACTTGGGGGTCTGCAGGGTCAGGGCATTGGAGCCGGACACGGCCGTTCCCGAGACAGAGGACAGGACCTTGCCCTTCATATCGAGGATTTCCACGTAGGCCTTGGCACCGGCCAGGCTTTCGGAGACCTGGAAGCCCACCTGCAGGGAGTTACCCGCCTGGAAGGCACGGAGCCCGTTCAGCTTCTGGGCCACCACGGTACGGGCGGAGGGCGCCACACGGACCACAGCCGTCTTGGCCATGCTCCCGATGGAAACCTTCAGGGTGTCGTTCTCGGCCATCTGGGTAGTGGTACCGTCAACCGTCACGAACACCTTGAGTCCCGATGCCCTGAGAGCGTCGATACCTTCGAAGTGGAGGTAGCCCGTGCGGTCGCCAGAAGCTTCCAGAGAGACGGTCCATTCGTAGCTGTCGCCG
>CALATK010000257.1 GCA_937891805.1 uncultured Fibrobacter sp.
CGCCATCTCCAAGATGGGCGACCCCCTGGCAAAGATCTACGTGCAGGTGGGCTCTACCGTCCAAAAGGACCAGGTGCTGGCCGAATACATCTTTACCGGCGACAACACCCAGTACGAACAGGTGCAGGAACAAGTGGCCCTGCTCGAAAAATCCACCCAACGCCTCCGCGAAGTACACGCCAAGGGTGGTCTTAGCCAGCAGGACCTGGACCAGGCCGAAATGCAGCTGAAGATTGCCAAGATGAACCTGGAAACCGCCCGTCGCGCCACCAAGATTCTGGCACCTGCCGCAGGCGTGGTCACTGAACTGAACTACCAGGAAGGTCAGACCCCCGGCGTAGGTTCTACCCTCTGCACCATCGCCAAGCTGGACAAGGTCATCTTGAAGCTGAACGTGACCAGCAAGGACATTTCGCAGTTCAAGATGGGTGCCGCCGCTACCGTGGAAGTGGCCGGCAAGAAGATGAAGGGTAAGGTCACCCTGATTCCCCTGGCCGCTAACCCTGTGACCAGGTTCTTCCCCGTAGAAGTGACGTTTGACAACAGCAGCAAGAAGTTGCTCCCCGGCATGTACATAACCGCCGAACTGGAAACCAAGCAGGTGAACGGAGTGGTGGTGCCCGCCGAAGCCGTGGTCTACAAGAACGGCCTCAACATGGTATGGACAGTTGATAAAGATGGTTCCGCCCGCCGTAAAATCGTGAAGGTCGGCATCCAGACCAAGGATCAGGTGCAGATTGCCGAAGGCCTCAAGGGCGGCGAGACCGTCATGGTGGAAGGCATGTCCAAGATGAACGACGGCGACAAGGTCAACATCGTCAAATAATTTTACTGGAGATACGCTGAATGATCAAGGCCAGTATTTATAAACCGATTACCATGCTCATGGTCATCTTGACCGTGGTGGTTTTCGGTCTGTACACCTATTCAATGATGGTCGTGGACCTGATGCCGAAATTCGAAGTTCCTGTGGTGACGGCAACCATGGTCTATGCAGGTGCAAACCCCGAAGAAATCGAAACCACTGTCATCAAGCCTGTAGAAGAACAGGTAGAACTGGTGGACGGTATCGATTACGTACAGTCTATCTGCCTCGAGAACTACGGCATTATCATAGCCATGTTCAATATGGGCGTCAACGTGGATGTGGCAGCAAACGACGTGCGTTCCAAGGTGGAACTGGCATCCGCCAACTTCCCGGATGCCGTAGAAGCCCCAATCATTTCTAAGGTGGACATCAATGGAGCCGCTATCATGGCAGTCTCCTTCACGGGCCCGCTGAACTCCACGGAACTCCTCCAGATGGTGGAAGACGAAATCGAACCCCTGTTCACCTCTGTTTCGGGCGTGGCCAGCGTGGACATTTTCGGTGGTACTACCCGCCAGATTTCTATCGAACTGGATAAGGACAAGATGAAGGACCGTGGCGTAGACATTTCCACCATCATGGGAATGTACGGTCAGTCCAACCTGAACTACCCAGTGGGCGAAGTTATCGGCAAGCACAAGAACACCTCCGTGCGTACAGCGGGCAAGTTCCAGAACCTGGACGAAATGCGCAACATGGACGTACCTACGGCCAACGGCGTTATCAAGCTTTCCGAAATTGCAAAAGTCAAGGACACCATCGAGACAGTCACTTCTATTTCACGTTTCAACGGTACAAGTTCCGTCACCCTCGATATCAAGAAACGTTCCGACGCCAACGTGGTGGATGTTTCCAAGGGCGTTATCAAGCGCATGAACGCCATCAACAAGAGCCTCCCCGAAGGTTTCGAGTTGCATCTGGTGTATGACAAGAGCGAAGCGGTGAACGAAGCCATCGACAACGTGATCCAGAACGTGATTATCGCTATCGTGCTTACCGCAGGACTCTTGCTCTTGTTCCTCGGCAAGTTCTCCACAATGTTCATTGCGGCCCTCACCATGCCCACCTCCGTGATTGGCGCCTTTACCCTTATGTACTTTGCAGGTTTTGGCATCAACATGATGTCCCTGATGGCATTATCGTCGTCGGTGGGTCTGTTGGTGACCAACGCCATCGTGGTGCTTGAAAATATCAACGTGAAACTGAACGAAGGCCTGGAGCCGAAAGAAGCGGCCTACAAGGGAACCTCCGAAATCATGGTGGCCATCATGGCATCGACACTTACCAACGTGTGCGTGTTCGTGCCTATCGCCTTCATGAAATCCATCGCCGGTATTTTCTTCCGTACTTTCGGCCTTACCATGGTATTTGCCACCCTGGTGTCCCTGCTCGCCACGTTTACTTTGACCCCGCTTTTGGCAGCCTACCTGTTCAAGGGTAAAAAGAAAGACGAAAACGGGAACATCATCGAGGAAAAGCCCTCCATCATTGGGCGCGTTCTCGGTCTGTTCCCCCATGCACTCAATGTCGTCCGCGATATTTACCTGAAGACCCTCTCGTTCTGCCTGTCCATTCCCGGTGTTATTTTCCAGGTGCTGGCACTTGTGGCCATGGTCTTGTTCGTAGGTTACATGGCAGCTACCCACATGACCGTGGAACTGATGCCCAAGCAGGACCAGGGCATGATTAGCATCAAGCTGGAAATGCCCGTGGGTACCAACGTGGAGACAACCGATAGCATAGCCCAAATTATCGAAGAACGCGTAAAGGGCATTCCAGAAATCGTACACTACAGCGTGAACGTAGGCGGTACCAGCAGCAACGGCGGCGCCGTGAACCAGGCCAACATGCGTATCAAGCTGCTGAAGGACTGGGAAGGCCGCACCAGGAGTACCGACCAGATTGTGGACTCCCTGCGCCCCTACCTGGCCGACATCCCCGACGCCTATATCGCCATCAAGTCCACCTCCGCCTCCGAAATGAACAACAACAGCGCAGGCGACGTGGTGCTCGAAGTGAACGGTCTCAAGAAGGACTCCGTGATCAAGGCCTCTGAACTCATTGTGGACCGTATCAAAGAAAACATTGCCGGCGTTGTGGATGTAAAGACCAGCTACGAAGCGGGTAAGCCCGAAATCCGACTGGTGCCCAACAGGCAGGCCCTGGCCGACTACGGCGTGACCCTGCAGTCCCTTGCCACCATGAACTATATCGCCGTAAGCGGTTACGAGGCGGGGCAGTACACCGAAGACGGCGAGGAATACGACGTATATGTGCGCATGCAGGAGAAAAACCGCAAGAGCCACGCCGATATCGAAGACCTGCCCATGAAAACCCCCAAGGGATTTGTATCTGTCAGCGACCTGTTCAAAGTAGAGGACGGTGCAGGCCCCACCCGTATTGACCGTAAGCGCAAGATGACCCGCGTGGACGTTTCCATGAACCTGTTGCCTGGCCATACCACCGGCGAAGTCATGGGCAACCTGGGCAAGCTAACCGCCAGCATGAAGGACGAACTCCCCGAAGGTGTTTCTTTCAGTTTCGGTGCCCAGGCCGACATGCAGGAAGACATGGTGAACGAATTCAAGACCGCCATCATCATGGCTATTCTACTCACCTACATCTTGCTGGTTGCCCTGCTGGAAAGCTTTGCACAGCCCTTTATCATCATGACCACCATCCCCATGGGTGCCATTGGCGTGTTCCTTGCCCTCATATTCACCGGCAAGGCACTCTCCATGATTGCCCTCATGGCTATCGTGATGCTTATCGGTGTGGTGGTGAACAACGCTATCCTATTGCTTGACGAAGCCAACAGACTGTTGCGAAGCGGTTCCATGGGGCGTCGCTCTGCCATCATGACGGCGGGCAAGACCAAATTCCAGCCCATCGCTCTGGCTACCTTCGCTTCTGTGGTGGCCCAGATGCCGCTGGCCCTGGCCTTTGGTGGTAACGTGGCCGCCATGACCCAGCCTATGGGTATCGCATCCGTGGGTGGCCTGATTGTATCTGCCATCCTTACCATGTACCTGGTGCCCACATTCTTCTGGCTACCCAACGCCCTGTTTCACAAGGCAAAGAAAAAAGCCAGCAACCTGAAGGGCAAATTCAACAAGGCAAAAGCTTAGTTAGAAAAATCCGACCAAACGGTCGGATTTTTTTTCATAATCCTATACCTAAGTTTGGTATGGGATTTTTATTTGTTTTCGGCAAGGTGCAGGGCGCACTCCCCTGCCTCACGGACAATATCCTCTTCGCCATCCACGTGACCGCCACGCATCACGAATCGTCCGTTGCATAGCACGGAATCGATTGCGCGAGAGTCGGCGGAATAGACCCAGTTGCTGATCAGGTCAAAACAGGGCACCATCCGTTCGTTGTCGAGCCGAACCAATATACCGTCGGCGAGCTTGCCTTCGGCGATAACGCCTGCGTCAATGCCGTTTACCTGGGCCACATTGGCGCTCGCCATCTTCAAGGCTTCCGGAGCAGGGAGCATTTCGGCACCGCCCTGGACCTTCGCCAGGAGAGCGGCAAGTTTCATCTCTTCGTGCATGTCCAGGTTGTTGTTGGACGAATCCCCGTCCGTCCCAAGACCTAGAGGTATTCGCCGATCCATCATCTTGACAATGGAAGGGATTCCGCTAGAAAGTTTCAGGTTCGAATTGGGGTTCAATATAGCCGACGCTCCGGACTGGGCAAAGATTTCCATATCCTTTTCGGAAAAATGGACGCAATGGGCCGCCTGCACGCGACTGTTCAGGCATCCGAGCCGCTGCAAGTATTCTACGGGAGTGCAGCCGTGCTGTTCTAAGCAATCCCGGACTTCTTTCTCCGTTTCGGACAAATGGATATGCAGCGGGTAGTTTTCCTTTTCGGCCATTTCCATGCTGCGCCGCAGGTATTGTTCGCTTACGATGTAGATGGAATGGGGCATTACGGCAAGCTTTACCCGTTCCGATTCGCCGGTATGTCTTGCCAAAAAATCAAAATTCGCCTTGAGGCCTTCCTGAGAAACCAGCACATCAGAGATGGTGACACCGATACTTGCCCGGATTCCCATCTCTTCTACCACCTTCATGGTCTGTTCTCGGTGCCAGTACATGTCCGAAAAAAATACCGTGCCGGACTTGATCATCTCCAACACTGCAAGGCGGCTCCCGATTTCGATGTCCCTGTCCGTAAGTTTCGCCTCGAAGGGCCAAATGTACTCGTTCAGCCACTTGGAAAGTTCCATGTCGTCGGCGTAACCCCGCAAAAGGCTCATGGCCGCATGGGTGTGGCCGTTGTAAAAGGCGGGCACCAGGGCTAAGTTCTTGCAGTCGATGATTTCAGCGTCATTCGCCATTTCGGGCGTAGATACATCCTCAATCTTGGAGAAAACATTCCCGTCAATGAGAACATCCTTGCGGGCAGGTGATTCGCCTGCATTTTGCATCAATACGGACTTGAGAAGAATTTTTCCCATAGTCTAGTCTCCCCTCCAAGTTTTCCGGCGGACTTGCCTAAAGACTTCCCGTAGCTTCCAGAATCAGGTATACCAAGTACGAAGCGTAGAACGCCAAGAAGACAGCACCTTCAATGCGGTTGATGCGCCCGGTACGGACGCCGTTCACCTTGCGCACAGGGAGACCGAACACGAGCAGCAATACCGTGAGGAGCGTCATCAAGGGCATGTCTCGATACAAAATCCCGGGCGACACGGCATCCATGGGGTCGATGACGGCTGCAATACCCACCACCATCAAGGTGTTGAACAGGTTGGATCCTACGATGTTTCCTAAGGCGAGATCGGATTCGCCCTTGCGGGCTGCAGCAATGGAACTTGCCAGTTCAGGAAGCGACGTGCCTACGGCAACGATGGTAAGGCCAATCAACAGGTCGCTTACGCCCAAGGTACGGGCAATTTCAACCGCTCCCCAGACCAGCAGGCGTGAACTTGCCACCAGCAGGGCAAGGCCGAACAGCAACCAGAAAAGGGATTTCCACAGAGGAACGAAAGTTTCGTTCGATTCTTCTACCTCGACTTCTGACTGCGTTTTTTTCTCGTGTATTTCGCTTGCGATATTAATGACCATGGCCATGGCGAAAACGGCAAGCAGGATAACGCCGTCCATCCTGGACACGGACAAATTAGACACCAAAAACATGGAGAAAGCCGAAACCGCCAGTAAAATGGGCAAATCCCGCTTGAGGGCGATTTTCTTAACAGCCACCGGACGAATCACCGCTGTAAAGCCCAAGATCAGGGCTATATTTGCGATGTTGCTTCCGTAGGCGTTGCCCAGGGCAAGTTCTGGATTGTGCTGTGCCGCAGAAAGGGCGGACACCACCATCTCCGGGGCAGATGTGCCAAAGCCCACCACCACCATGCCAATAAGGAGGGTGGACATGCCCATAAACTTGGCAACGCCCACGGCACCGTCAACAAATTTGTCTGCGCTCCAGACCAGGAACGAAAGACCAACGAGAACAGCAACTACAGGAAGGAGCATCTTGACTAGAAGAGGTAGAAGGAGGCGCCCAGCAGGAACGAGGTGGAGGAAAGGTCATCCACTTCGAAGAGCTTCATCGATTCGCTGTTGTCGGTATCGTAGAGGTTGGAAATACCGATGTTGAAACGGAAATCGAATCCCAGGTACTGGTTCGCCATGATGGAGAAACCACAGACGATATCCCAGTCGATGGTATTGCGGAAATCCTTGTCCAACATGTCCAGCCGGCTGGTCTTCCCGTCAATGGTGGCACGGAATTCGTCCTTGATGGCCATGGAAGCCTGGGTACCGATTTCGAACATCAGGGAAGAACGGGGGGCCTTGAAGGCGAATAGCACAGGAACGTCAATCTTGCGCTGCTTGAACTTGCCCTTCAGGGAATACCTGGCGGTGTGTCCGCTGGCCTTGGCCTCGCTTTGTTCAAAGAGGGCCGCCACCTTCACACCGATGGTGTATTGGGTCACGGGAATAATGCCAACAAGACCCGCACGCCAGGTGAGGCCGTCATAGTCATGCAAGTAGTAATCGTCGCTGTAAGAAGAATACATGTGGTACGAGCCGATAAAGCCCTGGACACCCAAACTCCATTTCATGGGGATGACTCCGCGAAGATCGTCAAAACTTGTGGAAACCTGAGCGTCTGTGGGGCTCACGTAAACGGTGTGGACCTTGGTACCGCTAAGTTCCACCGGCTCGGAAGAATAGACCGTGCGGTAGACCACCGTCTGGGTCGGAGCTGGGGCGGCGGCGGCCGGGGCTGCTTCTTGTTCGGGAACTGGAGCGCTAGATGCTGCAGGGGCTTCTCCGCCACGGACAGCCATGGGAGCGGCAGCCTCTTTAGTCGGAGCAGCTTCGG
>CALATK010000258.1 GCA_937891805.1 uncultured Fibrobacter sp.
CGGCGATGGTTCTAACTGGACCGCCCTCAAGGAGCAGAATTTTTTTGACGTGTCGAAACTCCAGGAACTGCCTCGGGTGAACGTGGTCTATTTTACGGTAGATGCAAACCCCAAGGTGCTGGAATACGCCGCCTGCGTTTCGGACGGTCTTGTGATTGCGGGGGCGGGCTCGGGCGAGTTCAGCCAGGCCTGGGCCAAGGTTTTGGAACGCATCGACATTCCTGTGGTCATAGCGAGCCGCACCCATCACGGGCTGGTGACGTTGAACGAAACTCTTGCCCCCGGCTGTATTTGCGCAGGGAGACTTGCGCCCCAGAAGGCGGCGGTGCTGTTGAAGCTCGCCCTCACGGTAACGGAACGGGTGGACGACATCAAGCGGGTCTTTTCGCTGTAGAAAATCAAATCTGTTCTTTATGCTCTCGGATGGGTCTTTTTGAAGGCCTGTTTTAGCCGTTCCGCGTTCACGTGGGTGTAAATCTGTGTGGTGGAAATGCTGGAGTGTCCGAGCATCTCTTTTACGCTCATGATTTCGGCTCCGTTTTCCAGCAGGTGGGTGGCAAAGCTGTGCCGCAGCACGTGTGGGCTAGCCTTGCCCTCCCAACCAATTTCCCGGAGCAGATTTTGAATGTCATTACGGAGAGTTCTTATACTGTAGGGCTTGCCGTCTTCGCTGACAAAGACGAATCCTGTGGCCGAAATCAGGTGGCCTGCTTCGGTCAGCTTGGCCTTGAAAAGTCCTAGGCGCTCCACAAGGGAGTCCGTGATGGGCACAATCCGCTCCTTGTTGCCCTTGCCCAGTACCCGGACTAATCGTTCCTTTTCCCGCAGGCGGTCCCAGGTGAGGCTTTGACATTCCGAAATGCGGAGTCCGGAACCATAGATGAGTTCTAGCAGTACGCGGGCCCTAATTTGAGGCAATGTTGAACACTCTAGATCGTCGAAATTTTTTTCGGCGAGGTCCTTTTGCCCAAGGAATGCCACTAGGCGTTTTGGTCTCTTGGGCATAGGTACATTTCCGGCCGGATTGATTTCTAGAATAGAAGAACGGACGAGGTATTTTCCGAAACTTTTTAAAGCGGCCAAATGTTCGCAGATGCTTGCTGGCGAAAGATTCTGCCGCATCTTTAAATCCCACACGAAATTCTTGACTTGCATTTCCGAGAAAGACTCCAGGAGAGCTTCTTCACCCACTAGAGCAAGGAACTTGTCCAGGCTCTTGCGGTAGGTGTCAATACTCCTGGGGGAAAACCTGCGCTGGGTTTCCAGGTAGGTCAAAAAATTGGATATGTGGTTTTGAAGATTCATTGAATTACATCTGAGTCGATAAAAAAAATCTATTTTGTTTTGGAGAAAATGTCAATGACATTAAAATCTTTTGCTGCGTTCAGCCGACCACGTTTGTGGTGCGCCATCCTTTTGTTCGGGATGGGGGTTCAGGCGTTCGCCATGGACCGTGTGTCAGGAGCGAATGCGACCTTGGATACAGAGCCCGGAGCCCGTTCTGCGGCTTTGGGGTCGGCCACTATGGCGGTAGACGGGGATTACCTAGGTTTGGTTTCCAATCCGTACCAGCTATCCAATATCCGCTATGGGTGGGCTAGTTTTTCCCATACGGCTTATTTCGAAGATACCCAGTACGATTTTGCTTCGGCGGCATTACCTTTGGGCGAGGGGCAGGGCCTGGGGATTTCCTTTGCTCGATTCGGTGCTGACGACATCCCCTATATTCGTGAAGGAGAACCCATTCCCGAAGGGAGCGATTACAATACCTTGTCCTATGCGGACTGGATGTTTTCGGTCACTTTTGGTCGGCGCATTTTGCCTCGTCTGGATATTGGCGTTGGATTTCATGGGTTGTACCGTGAGATGGACCAGACCGGCTGGGGATTCCGGGGCGATGCGGGGTTACGCTATCGTCTAGTGGATAAGTTGTATGTATCGGGCCTCTTGAAGGGCTGGACCTCTTCTGCCACAACCTGGGAGTCGGGGGAGGTGGAATACTCTTCGCCGGAATTTTACCTGGCGGCAAGCTATTCCCTTCCGGTTTCGTACCTCTATGGAACACTGGGCCTGTACTGGCAGAGCGCGGGACTGTTCCATCACGAAGCCCGCAGTCTGGATTTTGATACCGACGAGGATAGCGGCGGACGCCTCTGGGACGACCCGGTGGATTGGCTTTCCGGCGGTCGCGGCGGTGTGGAATTCACCTTTGATTTCGGACTGTCTCTCAGGGCCGGCCTCAGCAGTTTTACGACTTTTCAAAGTGTAACCGCAGGTGCGGGTCTCATCATTATGAAGTTCCTGCGGGTGGATTACGCCTTTGAATCTCACCCAGTGCTCTCTCCGGTCCATCGGGTGAGCGTCAGCATCAGCCCGTACCTGTTCTCCCATCCAGAAAAGCCAACCCCGGTAGAACATCGGGTCGATCCGGTAAGGGAGACTGTGGAGCAGGATGTTTCTGTTGAGGCCGAAGAAAAGTCCAGTCCGGATCCGGAAAAGGCAGCCCCTGAGGGAACCGTTCCCGACGAAAATCCGGTCCAACTTGAAGAAGGTGCCGACGAATCAAAGGAATCTTCAGATGAAGTCCTCTACAATGCACCTGCTGGTGGTGTCTATTGGGAAGAATAATTGGCGTTTTATCAAGAAAAAAGAGTAAAAACCTTTAATTTCGTTGATTTTTGGTTATATTTAGACCATGAATTCTTTGAAGAACTATCGCGAAGTCGGAATATTTGACCTTTTGTCTGCCCCCCTTAACCCGATTGGGGCTTTCGATGCGGAGCAATTCAAGAAAGATATTCGCGCCTTGATTGACGCTAACCCCGACGACAAGTTCGTGGCCGTAGATTTGATGGGGCTCGATTTCGTCTATAGTGACGCTTATAACGCTTTTATTCAATTCCAGCAAGAGCTGTCTTCCAAAGGCGGAATGCTGGCCTTGCTTTCCAACAGCAAGACCATTGCCGACGGTCTTATGAAGGCGGGCCTCGCCTCCAAGTTGAAGGTTTTTTCCTTTGAAGCGGAGATGATGTCTTTCTCCTTGCACAGCCAGTCTCCCGAACAGGAAAGTTCTGCCAGTGCTCATGAGGAACCTGCAGTTGTCGCAGCAGTTGCTTCCCAGAACATCGGTGGCGGTGCGGCTCCTGCAAAGCGGACCGAAAGAAAGACAGGCCTCAACAGGCGCTTTACCAAGAGTTTCAACGCGATTATCAAGAAAAAGGACAACCTGGAAAATCAAGGGATTAAGGATCCATTCGAGGAACCTCCCACGACTCACAAGGTTGCACCTGTGATAGCAGTCGTCCTTTTGATTTTTGCCGCATTGGCGGTGTTCATCTTGATGTAATGAATGCCCGTCGAATTTTCGGAATACCGCTGTAAACGTAAGTACAAATCGGGATCCCACAAGTTTCCTTTGTTTCGGCTAATCCTTTTGGGACTTGCCTTCTTGTTGGCTTACCGTTTGGGATTTTTTTCCATGGTGGTGGATCTGCTGCCCTTGCCTGGTTCGGCAGAGATGAACGATAAACCTTCTTGGAAAGTCGCCTGCGAAAAATATTCAGGGAAAGCCTTTGAGCTGGATGGCAATCTTGGCCAGTGCTCTTGGATTGTTCGGGACTCTATGGCAGAATTGCCCAATAGTTTCTTGCGCTATGTGGCTTCGCTTCGCAAGGGGGCTGCGTCATCTATCCACTGGGTTGCTCCAATAGGGGATTTTTCAAGGGCCCTTTTTGTCCTTCACGAGGACTCCATATCCAGTGCTTACTTGCATATTCCAGCGGCGGATTCTTCAATGATATGGATAGATGCTTCTACGGGTTGTCGTTTTCCGGGGCTTTGCCCAAAACAGCCATTGGGATGGTCGTCGTTATCCATTTCGGATGACTTTGACTTTAGTGGCCAAGAGGCCTTGCTCGCCATGGACAAGTTGCGCGGCATAGGGGAGGCTCCCGTCAGGCCGATTCTTTCGGGAAAGGTGCTGGCGACCGGCAAGGATTCCTTGGGCTATTATGTTGAACTAGATCATGGTTATAATGTAACCTCCAAGATGTCTGGACTTTTCCGCTACGATAAGGATTCTGTTTCCTTTGAGCCGGGTTCCTGGGTGGACTTGCAAACGCTGGTTGGGCGTATTGCACCTAGGGACAGTTCCGCTATTTACTTGACGATTCGTCGCAATGGACATTTTGTCCGCTGGAACGATTTCTTTGCCGAAAGCCATCCGGTAGATTCTGCTAAAATTTCTAAATTCAAGGAACAGATTGGCTTGTAACTGGGCCTGGAGTCGTTGTGAATTTTATCAAGAAAATGCCGTTGTTCTTTGTCTTTGGGCTGCTGCTGGTTGTTGCCTGTACCCAGGATGATGACGGCCCTATTGATATATACAATTCTACGGATGTGTTTGGCGGTGAAGGATTTTTCTTGACTGCGGAACTGGATTCAGGAAGCCTGATTCACCTGGCAGATGATACCCTGTACATCCATTTGGACAGTATTTGGTCTTTTTCCAATTGTGCCTTGAAATCCATAACGATTGATACGGCGTGGCGAGATACCGCCTTAGAACTGGAACCCATCATTCAGTACCAGACCAAGAAAGAAGACTGCGCGTCTCCCATGTTTCGGCCGGATACTGTTCTAAAAGTGCTTTTCGATAGGAATTCGTTGAAGGGAATATCCCAAATAGAGATTTATAACGATGTTGATTCCCTGCTAGATACGATTCTTGTTCGTCATGGTTCTTTTAGCCTGGATACTTTTAAGGTTTATATAGATTCCCTTTTTGATTCCATAAAGACTTTGCCATTGCGGACAAAGGGGTCTCCTTCGTTTCTGAAGGTCTTGGACTCCTTGACTCCAAGGGTCTATTATTGGCGTCCTATGAAATCGGTTTGCAAGTTTACCATGGATAAATGCGACAAGATGGTTCCCGATACACTTTTTCCTAGAAGCTGGAGCTTGACCGATACGGCCTTAGTTCCGTTGCGCCAGAAATGTGCCGATTCCACCTTGTTTTATTGTAAATCTGCCGGGTGGGAAAATGATTCCAATGCTTTGGGAGATGTGCAAGAGCGCTTGGATACCCTGTGGCATACCCACTTGTACTATGTGGAAAAGATTCCCGAGTGTGGTGCTGTCAATGTGGTTCCCAATAGGTTTTCCATCTCGGCTTATGGAACAAAGCGTGAAATGATTGCGGTACGTGAACTGTACACTCCCGATGCTGCAGAATTATTCTGCGGTCCTTCTACGCAAAAGGACATGTTCTGGTTTGACTTGAATTACAACCGTATGGTTCCTGACACCATCAGTATGGATTCCCTGCGCAAGGTATGGGAAAAGGCTACGGTAGCGACAAGTGTGAATCCGAATAAGCGGAAGTAGTTGTGAGTTTTGAGTAGTGAGTAATGAGTTGTGAGAAACGTATATTTTTTTTAGAGCATCTTGTTTCCGCTATAACTGAAAACTCACTACTGATAACTGAGAACTAACTATGGAATACTCTTTTGCTTCTGAAATCGCCGAGTCCGATTATCCTTTGATTTTGGAAAGTCGTATTTTCAAGGAATGGCTTGCAGCGACTAGTGCAAAATTCAATATTACCAAGATCCATTTTACCTCGGTGGATTTTTTGCGAAATGGCCGCCAGCCGCTCTTTATAAAACTGAACGCCACGGCCACACTCCCTGATGGCCGTCCGGTTCACGGTATTGTCCTTGTTCGCGGAAATGCTGTCGGAATTTTGGTGGTGCTTCGTTGCGAAGGAAAAAAATACCTGTTGCTGGTAAAGCAACCCAGGTTTGCCATCAGCGAGCAAGCTTCGTTAGAAATTCCGGCAGGGATTCTGGACTGGACGGGGGATTACCGCAAGGTGGCCCTTTCGGAGCTGGAAGAAGAGGCTCAGATCAAGGCCGATGATTCAGAACTAATCGACCTGATGGATTTCTGGTATCAGGGTAGGAGCGAAGGTTTTGCCGCCAGTTGTGGCCTTTTAGATGAACGTATCCGTTTGTATGCCATTGAACGGGACGTGACTCCCGAACAGCTTGCCGCCATGGACGGCAAGGACCAGCAATACACCGAAGAAATAGAGTGGATTAAGACCGTGGTGCTTCCGTACGAGGAGGCCGCCCGTCAGTTTATTGACGGAAAGAACTTAATAGCGCTGTTCCTTTACGAACGATGGAAACAGGCTACCAGTTCCCAAGGTTGTTAACAGTTAGACCTGTGAAAAATACCAATAGGTAGCCATACCACAGGTAGGTCATAACATAGTTGAGACCGCGCTTATAGGCCTTGGGCTCGTTCTTGTTTTTTTCGCGAATGCGAATAATGTTCTTGCGCAAATAAAACACCGATATGGCGATACCGGTGAGGCTTGCAAGAATCAAAAAGACGTAGACCATAAGAAAAAAAATCCCAGGCGACCTGAACACATAAAGATTCGCAAGTCCGTTGCTGCTTTCGCCCTGGCGATTTGCCCGCAAATAATCATTGTTCAGGGCCTGGGACTATGCAATTTAGCTTGTTTTTTGCTGACCGACAAGGGTTGAAAGACGTTTTTATCTGTTTACAAATAGTTTTTTATGCGAATTTCTTCATTCAAGTTCTCTTTGGGAGGCTTGGGAGTGTAAATTTTGACGGCATAGACATAGTGTTCTGTTTCTGCAAGTATGTCGCCTTCCTGTAGGTCTTCGCTCACTTCGATTTCGAGTTCAACGCCGTCACGTGCGATCTTTCGAATGGAGTGTTCCTTGAGTTCTTTATTTTCAAAAAGGACATCAATGACTTTTTTATAGGAGCCATGGTGGATTGTCCCGAGAATGTGGTCGCAAATCATAATTATGAATATAGCTTTTTCAAGGACTATCCAGACGAGGTGTGACTCTATAGGCCGGCTTGTTTTTCTAAATTGTGCGCAACGTGTTTTTGATGAGAACCCATAGTCTCCTGTGGGCCGTTTTGGTGTTTGCCGTGACGGTCTTGTCACTCCCTGCCCTTGGCCAGGAGATGACTCGGTTTGAGTTGGAGGAACAGGTTCAAGAAGAGGAGAAGGATACCACCGAAGTAAACTGGATGAACGATACTTCTGGGGTAGATACCATCGAGTATCGTGCAGTGGATCTGGTTTACGACGTGGACAAGTCCACCTTCAATTTGAACAATAGCGCCCAGCTAAAGTACCGTACCGCAACCCTGGATGCCGATACTATCTGGTTTGATCAAGAAAATAGCGTTTTGGCTGCCAGCGGAGACCCTATTCTCAGGGAAACCAAGAACCCCTCCCTTTCGGGAATGCGGCTCAAGTACAACATGAAAAGCCGTATCGGTGAAATCTATTACGCCACAACATACCAAGATAACCAACAGCTGAACGGTATGGAGGTCCGTCGTTTGCCGGACCAGCGAATCCAGATTGCTCGAGGTGATTTCAGTACCTGTAACGATTCTACCCACCAGCATTTTTACTTCTATGGCCGCCGCATGGTGGTAAAGCCCAAGGAAACCATTACGGCGCGGCCGGTAGTTCTGAACATTGCCGATGTGCCGGTAGCGGTACTCCCCATGATTGTGGCTCCTCTCAAGAGCGGACGTAAGTCTGGTATCTTGACGCCCAAGTTTGGTGGTGACCAAGTGCAGGGTTACTACATGAGTAACCTGGGTTTCTACTACGCACCGAACGATTACTGGGATGCTACGGTGAAGGGCGATATCATCGAAGGCGAGGAAGCTCGGTTCGAACGCTCTACCTTGACGGGGGAGGTTCGGTACAAGTTGCGCTATGTGTTAGAAGGAAATGTTTCTTACACAAGTTACCTAGAAGAATTTGATATGGCCAATAGTGGCTATGACATCCGTTTTTCTCATAACCAGAACCTGACTCCCGATGGAAAGCATACCTTGAGTGGCTCGGGCTCTTTCGTTTCTAGTCAGAGCGTCCGTAAGGACAATGCCTTGGATGCCGAAACCATCTTGAACCAGCAGGCCAATGCCCAGATGACCTATTCTGGCAAGTTCGGTACCAACAAGAGCCTGACGGTGAAGGTCCGCCAGGACCACAACTTGGTGACGGACATGATGCAGAGGGAAATTCCCGACATCCAGTACCGCATGAGCGGCCCTCTGTTCAATTTTGACATAGATGAAGACGAGGAGGCCTACGACGATCATTCCATCGCAAGTTACCTGGAAAAGTTCAACTACAGTTTCAACAACAGGTTCAACTTCTATACTGTTAGGGCGCAGGATACCGTCAATGAGGTGGATACAACGGCCAAGTACGTAGGCTACACAGGAACTTATTCTTTGGATTATTCGATGAGGGTCCTTCGGGTAATAAACCTGACGCCCCGGGCGAACTTCACAGGTTTCTGGACGGGAACCTCCTGGCGCAACCCCGAAGATTCCTTGATATACCGCAAGCGTTATATGAGTCTGGATCCGGAACACGACACCTACGGTGAGGCGGCCTATAACCATGATTACAGTATTACGGCGGATACCAAATTGTATGGAATCTGGGTTCCAGAAATAGGCCGTTTTACGGGGCTTAGACATGTGCTGTCGCCAAGTGTTTCTTATACCTATGCTCCCGAAATTGATACGGTCAAGACCTTTGCCCCGCACCCTTTGCTAGGACAGACCCCTTATCAGATTGAACAGAAAACCGTGGGCTTCGGTTTGAACAACGATTTTGATATCAAGTACCTGAAGGTGGTGGGTCGCGCTGCAGACACGACTAGGGAAGATGGTTCGGGGGCGGTAGAAGACCAGTACGGTAACCGTCGTGTGCTAACGACTCGACATAATGTGTCGTACAACTTTGCAGCAGACTCCCTGAATTTCTCGGACATTACCTCTAGCTTTGGCTTGCAGATACTGCCCGATTACATGTTTACGGTCAATACCCGTCATAGTGTCTACCATAAGTTTAGCGATGACCCCAACAAGGTCCAGGTGCCGGAACTGACGTATTGGGGTTACGAGCTGTCCCGTGCTTTCCGCTGGAGCGGTAACTTTAACGGCGGACTGCCGTCCCAGATGG
>CALATK010000259.1 GCA_937891805.1 uncultured Fibrobacter sp.
GCACTGAATGCTTCTTCTCGTTCCATTTACGTCATCCGCAACACCTCGGACAAGCGCATCGATGTTTTCAACTTGAACGCCAAGAACGCCATGGCCTTGGCTATGGCGGAACGCTTTGATCTGGATGCCCATGATATCGTATATGTCGATGCTTCTGGCCTTGCCACATGGAACCGTTTCATCAGTTTGATTCTTCCGTCGGTTCAGACAGTCTACTATGGTCTGTTAGCTACGCATAACGCCTACGTTGTCAAGAACGACATTACCAAATAGGTTTGACTTGATATGATTAACCTTATTCTTTGCGGTGGCAGCGGAACTAGGCTTTGGCCCGTAAGCCGCTCGCTGATGCCCAAACAATTCGCTCCGCTTTTTGATGGGCAATCCCTGTTCCGTAAGACGGTCAAGACCAACTCTGCCGTCTGCAGTTCTCAGTTTATTGTGAGCAATGCAGATCAGTTCTTCTTAGCCAAGGACCAGCTGGAAGCCGAAGGCAAAAAGGGCTGCATGTTCCTGTTGGAACCGGTTGGCCGCAATACGGCACCTGCTATTGCTCTAGCGTGTCTAACCCTCGACGCCAATGAAATCGTCCTGGTTTCTCCGTCGGATCACGTCATTCGTAAGAAAGACGAATACAAGAAGGTCTTGCTTCGGGCAGAGGAACTGGCTCAGGCAGGGAACTTGGTGACTTTCGGCATTACGCCTACCAGCCCCGAGACCGGCTACGGCTATATCGAAGCCGATGGCGAAGACGTAAAGCGCTTTGTGGAAAAACCAGACCTGGCCACTGCCGAAAAATACCTGCTGGCAGGGAACTTCTATTGGAACAGCGGTATCTTCTGCTTCAAGGTCAAGACTTTCCTGGACGAATTGAAAAAGTATTCTCCCGACATTTTGAATGCGGCAAAGATTGCGCTGACCTGCGCCAAAAAAGAAGATGGCGAACCTATCCGCATCGCGTTGGAAGACATGAAAGCCATTCCCAGCAACTCCATCGACTATGCCGTGATGGAAAAGTCCTCCAAGGTGAAGGTGGTTCCCAGCGACATCGGTTGGAGCGATTTGGGCAGTTTCGACAGCCTTTATGGCGAATATCCTCACGACGAGAACGGCAACAACGTGAACCCCCGTCACATTGCTGTAGGAACGAAGGATTCCCTGGTGATGGGAAGCCAGCGGACCATCGCCACCATCGACCTGAACGACATGCTTATCGTGGACACTCCCGATGCCTTGCTGGTGGCGCCTCGTGCAAGCAGCCAAAAGGTAAAGCAGGTTGTAGAAAAGTTGAAAGAAAAAGGCAGCGATTTGGTAAGCGTCCCCCAGACGGTAAACCGTCCCTGGGGAACCTACTCCGTGCTGGAATCTTCTGAAAGCTACAAGATGAAGCGCATTGTGGTAAAGCCCGGCAAGCGCCTTTCTCTGCAAAAGCATTTACATCGTTCGGAACACTGGGTTGTGGTGAGCGGAACAGCCACCTGTACCGTAGGCGACAAGGTGTTCTTGGTGCGCCCGAACGAATCCACCTATATTCCGGCAGGAACGGTACACCGCCTGCAGAATGAAGGCAAGCTCCCGCTGGTCATCGTGGAAGTCCAGGTGGGCGAATACACCGGCGAAGACGATATCATCCGTATGGAAGATGACTTCCACCGTTGTAGCTAGATTTTCACAAAAAAAGGAGAAAAAGATGAAAAAATTCACTCTGCTTGCTGCTGTCGCCTTGTTTGCCTCTAGTGCTCTCGCTCAGGGCCTTGGCCTCGGCGCCCGTATTTCTTACCAGTCCGAAGCCATGATGGGCGACGATGCTGAGTTCTTTGCAGACGAAACCGTTTCTAGCGGTTTTGGTGGCGGTATCGACGTGTTGTACCATTTTAGCCCGATGGTTGGGCTACATTCGGGGGCACTTTTCCAGCTCAATGCTTATTCCTGGACCGTAAGTTCTGTTGATTATAGTTACCTATTCATGAACCTGCAGGTTCCGGTACTTGCAAGAATCAACTTTACTCCCGGATTCTTTGCTGAAGCGGGTTTAGATATGTCCATCAACATGATGGCCTCTGCTTATGACGAAATTTCAGATGAATGGAATGACATAGACAAGTGGAACACCTTCCAGCTGGGGCTCACTGCCGGTGCGGGTTATACCCTGTGGTTCGGTCTGGAATTCAGTGGCCGCTTCAGCTACGGCTTGCTTGATCCCATTGATACAGACCCCACGCCCGATATCAAGCCTTTCCGCTTCCAGTTCGATGTTTCTTACTGGTTCAAGAAGTAGGGAAATTCCATCTCTTAAGCTTAGGCCACCTGTAAAACAGGTGGTTTTTTGTTTGATGTTTCCCATAAACTCGTAAAAAAAGTTAATTTAAGTGTAATTCTCTGGAGGCAAATATGAAAAACAGGCGCTTTGCTTTTCTTGTGTTGGGCTTTGTGGCTGCTGGATTGTCCTATGTTCATGCGGACATTACGGGCAAGGTGGTGGACGAGTCCAAAACTCCCATTCACAATGCCGTTGTTAGCATAAAAGGTGCTTCGGCAGTTTTGCCTACAGAACGGACGTTGTCCGGTACAGACGGAAAGTTCCTGTTCTCTGGGAAATACGGCTCGGGAGAGCCTTCGAACGTACACCCAATTGCACAATCCTTGACAGGGAGGTCTGTCAAAGTTGAAATTTCCGATTTGAACGGTCGAATCCTAAAAAGAGGCACCGTAGAAAACGCAGTCAACTCAAGTCAAGAGGTAAAGGCGCTTATGTCTGGGTTGCCCCGCGGAATGTACCTGGTATTGGCCAATAACGATGGCAAGAGAAGCTTGCTTGGCAAGGTCAACGCTGAGGCTGGCGATTCCCGATATGCTCAAGTAAATATTTCCTCCTTGTCTAAAGCTTCCGCGGCAAGTCAGATTTTGGTTGTCCGCAAGGCGGGGTTCTTGCCGGAGACATTGCAGGTGAGCGGTGACAAGGATTACGGCTCCATCACCTTGAAGAGGGATCCTATCGAGGAGCAGATTGACGCGATTATAGAATCCATGACAACGGATGAAATGATTGCCCAGATGACCCAGCCTGAAGTGGGCATGAGTTGTGGTGTTTATGCCTGTGGTTCGGCTCTTCAAGGTGGTGGTGGTTATTCTTCTACATTCTATTCGTCCGCATGGTCTGCTAAAATCCCCGTGCTATACGGTAAGGACAATGTTCATGGCATGGGTGATGTTTCCGGTGCTACGATTTTCCCTCACAATATTGGTTTAGGAGCCACTCGGGATTCCGCATTGGTCCGTAAGATCGGCAAAGCGGTTGCTATAGAGATGTGGGCTGCCCATATTGACTATAACTTTGCCCCGGCGGTGACGGTTCCTAGGGATGAACGGTGGGGTAGAACTTACGAAGGATTTGGCGAGAATCCTGAGTTGGTGGCAAGTTTGGGGGCCGCCTATATTCGCGGCCTGCAGGGCGACCATTTTGACGCGGAATGGCGTATCCCGGCAACAGCCAAGCACTTTATCGGTGACGGCGCTACAAATGGCGGTGTGGACCGCGGTAATGCTACCTTGACAGACGATGAAATCCGGACTATTCTGCTGCCGCCCTATATTGCGGCCGTAGAGCAGGGCGTACAGAGTGTTATGGCCAGTTTCAACCAGATTAATGGAGTGCACCAGCATGTGGATTCCTTGCGACTTACGGGAATTCTCAAGGTGGAACTTGGTTTTGACGGGTTTGTGATTGCGGACTGGGAAGGTATTGAAAATTCGAGGACTCCCGGTCAAACAGACGCTATGAGTTATTCGGGTGGTGCCACAGGTTCCTCCAAGGATGCTGTCAAAAAAGCCATCAATGCGGGCATCGATATGGCCATGGTTCCGAATTCTTCGGACGGATTTATGAGTAACATGAAATCCCTAGTTTCGTCCGGTGATATTTCATTGGATAGAGTCAAGGATGCGGTGCGCCGTATTTTACGTGTGAAAATCCGTGGCGGTCGTATCGCCAACCCCAACGGCCCTTCTGACTATGTGGGAAAAACGGCTAACATTGGTAGCGCAGAACACAGGGCCATTGCCCGTGAGGCAGTGCAGAAGAGCCTGGTGGTCTTGAAGAACGAGAGTGCTTTGCCCTTGTCCAAAACGTCAAAGATTTATCTGACAGGAAATGCATCCGCAAGTACAGGAGTCCAATGCGGCGGATGGACCCAAGGGTGGCAAGGGTCCTCCTATTCTATTTCTGGAGCGACGTCTATTCAAGGTGGATTTGATCAGGTGGCAAGTGGCGCTAGGGTTACTACTGTCGGTAGTGCAGAAACAGTCGTCTATGTTATAGGTGAAACGCCCTATGCAGAATGGAACGGAGACTTCAAGAACCTTTATTACAGTGGAATAACATTAGGTGGTAACAATATAAGTTACCATGCCAACCAGATTAAAACATGGAAAGAATCTGGTAAGAAGGTGGTCGTGGTTCTCGTTACGGGTCGCCCGCTTCCGGTTACCGAAATTATCGAGGCGGCAGATGCCTTTGTGG
>CALATK010000260.1 GCA_937891805.1 uncultured Fibrobacter sp.
AATCAAATCTTAATTAAAGTTCCAAATCAGGGTCATCCCACCAATCTTCTCCGTCTTCCAATATTTCACATGAACAATCACGTGATCCGGGGAAGAAGGTCACATGAAAAGATACATGACGATAATCTTTCCAGCCACCATAATAATCTCTGTTACTGAAATTGCATTTTATAACGAAGTCGAACCTAGAATTGCTACATTCAGAGTTATAAGTAGCTACATGATCCAATTTATAAAGAGGCTCATAATAATTACCTCCAATTTCTGGCCATATACTACCCACCCAAGTTAGGGTATTGGCATAATTTGCACCCGAAACATAAGCGTAAAGGTTATAGTTTTCTATTTCTAAATCCCAAAAGATATATAAAGGAAAAGCCGTATTCTTATATACAGCCGTCCCTTGATAGGACTCTCCGGTTCTAGGCATGACCGCCCGATTTTCCAGAAGCGTGTATTGACTGTAATCAATTGTACCCACACTGCGTGAAAGCATTTTCACATCATCATTTCTGGAACTAGTTTCTTGAATATCTTCCAAGGCATGATTTGAACAACCCCAACAAAAAACAGCTACCAATGCTGCAATGAAATAAATAAATCTTTTCATGGCAATAATTATTAAGTGTTATTTTATTCTTTCTTCCATTCTCAACAGACTTCCGTCCTCTCCTACACCTTCTATCACCACTGAATAATCCACCGGACCGTCCGCAGTATAGAATTCGACGGTTGCCTTTCCGTCCTTCACTTCCAGACGGGGTTGCCAATGGATGGTGGTACGAAGATCGGGGTCCTGCTTTTCCTTGTCTGCTGTCAGTTCATAGCGAGGGACATAAAACTCTACCGGTGGTTGGAAACCCAAAGGCATGATCCGTTTCAGATTGGTTGGATGCCATTTTGCTCCACCAGTACCCAGACCCGTTTTGGTTGTTATGGCAACAATACCTCCACCCGCTAGTGGATCATACGATAAAGAGAAGGGAGGACCTATAATGTCTATCTGAGCGACATCATTCAAGAGGAAATTTTGCAAAATACTGTGCGAACCGATATCGTAAGCTCTACCTATTGAACCGTCAACAATTACTGTAACAGGGGCCCCTCTAAGAGTAAGCACTATGAAACCATCTTTCTCTGTCCAATTAATGGCAGCATATTGTTGACGTAGAAATGGTAAAAGTTCACTAACTCCACTTTGGTTGATCCTATCTTCTTTTATGGATTTCGCTCCTATAATTGTCTCGTATTCCGTTTTGGGAACATACTTTGATGCGGTTACAACAACCTCGTCCAAGAAGATATGACGGATTCCATTTTCACGGGTCATGCGGACATCCGATTTGGACAGGTATTCGGACAAGCCTTTAGGAGAAATCCCTGCCCCCGCATTGTCTAACATAGGCGGAAGAACTTTTACAAAAGCAGGAGGAACAACACTGTCAAGGTCCAGAACCACATTATCCTTACCCTTATCACTATAGGCATTCACCCAATAGACTGTACTGTCCGGATATTCAAAGTTGTCAAAACGGAAACGGCCGTCAGGACCGGTCACACCTTCCTCGGTGATGCCCAAAGTAGGAATCATCAGCTGGATCCTGGAGTTAGGGACAGGCTTGCGGGAAACACGACGGCTTACCTTCCCTTCTAGAGACATACCCGATTCCGGAAGAAGAGACGGAGAACTGTAGATGCCCGAAAAGGCATCCTCAAGACGGTATCTTCGCCACCCCTGCGTCATCATCAGCACATCAAGGGCCTGGCGACGGAAGCTATCGTTCCCACCACGGAAATACCAGGCAGGGCATTCTATCGAGCCACGGAGGTCGCTTTCCAACAACAGCGTGGAAAGGATACTGGAAAGGCTGTCGGGAACAAGGTCATGGTTATCAACAACAGAGAGGGAGGCATCACCCGTCCAGGAGTGACCAGAAGCGCCGGTTACATCCAAAGTAAGAACGACCTTCTCGCGTCTGCCGTAGTCGGTACGGTCAGGAACGAGACGGGCAACGGCAGGAAGAGCGGGATGCACAAAAACCATACGCTCGTTCAGGACTTGACCCGTGGAGGAGACAAGGAGGAAAGAGGCGGTGCCCGAAGAGAGCTTCCCGGAATCAAATGTATAGACATCGGTATCAGGAACATAACGGTGAACCTCGACGGGCCAGCCCTGCTGATGCACCAGAAGATAAGCAGGGGAAAGGCCGGAAGCGTCAGGACTACGGAGAACCTTGGCGAAATACTTACCACGGGCTTCGTTCACCTGGAGACCGTAACCGGAAGTGGACGAAGGAAGAGTGAACTCCTTGATACGGCCGGAGGAGTTCTCGCAGATCACACGGTATTCCTTCCCCGATGAGGGGATGAAAGGGAAAGTCCCCATACCACGGTGCAGAGACTCGAAACGGAGAAGGACGCTGTCTCGATCGTCACGGACTGTACCACGGACAGACTCACCCTGGCCCTGACTGTTCAAAGACTTGAAGGCAACACGGTTCATGGTGCCGGAAACCAAATGACCGCCCTCGGGAAGGAAGCTGACGTCAAAGTCGGGCTTCGTATCAAGAGAGACAAACTCCTGGTAGTTACCCGCCTGGACAAGAAGGACCTTGTCACCGGAATCATGGAACTTAACGGAGTATCCGCTGTCCTTGCGCTGCACGTTGATCTCACCGGACGAAACACGGGTAACACAGTGACGGATGTCCTTCACCTCACCCGTTACGGGATTACGGAACAGGATGTCGAGATGACTGCCCCGGACCTTCGTCTCAAGACGGATGGCATTGTTCATCACACTGCTCACATGGATACGCTTGCGGAAAAAGTAGTCCTCATCCTGGTTCTGCATGTAACGGGTATAGGCAGTCAAAGTGTAGTCACCCTTGGCAAGGTCATCAGGCAAGACAAGGTTCCCATGGATGGAACCCAAGGAATCCGGACGGAGGCAGACACGGGAAACCACTTCACCGAACGGGTTCTGAAGAGCGACATAGACATAACGGCTACGACGGGAGGGAAGGTGCGTGATGCCATCCACCACGTATGCCTTGATCCAGACCGTTTCGCCGGCCACGTAGGTACCCCTGTCCGTATGAAGGTGAACCTTCTCCATCGGGTACAGCAACGCCTGTCTTTCCATACGGCTGAAAAGGGTATCGACAGAAAAGGGTTGTGCTGAAAGGATGGCACTGCACAATAACATCAGCGATAAAGACAGGAAGTGTTTCATAGGCTTGTTTTAATTAAAGTTCCATATCAGGGTCTCTCCATATTGATTACATCATTTTATTCTTTCTTCCATTCTCAACAGACTTCCGTCCTCTCCTACACCTTCTAT
>CALATK010000261.1 GCA_937891805.1 uncultured Fibrobacter sp.
GCCTCTGGTCTCCAAGGTTTGCAACCCCCAGATGGCCCGCCTCGCGACCCGCCTGATGCTCGGTGCCAAGCTCGAAGACCTCAAACTCAAGGACAAGAAGTTCAATCACCACGGCGCCAAGGAAGCTGTGTTCCCCTTCGACAAGTTCCCGAAGGTGGACCCGGTTCTCGGCCCCGAAATGCGCTCTACCGGCGAAGTCCTCGGCCTCTCCGACGACTACGCCCTCGCTTACTACAAGAGCCAGGAAGCCGCAGGTTCCTTCCTCCCGAACGAAGGTGCCGTGCTGATTAGCCTCTCCGACAAGGTTAACTTGTCTGAACAGGCTATTGAAATCGGCAAGGAATTCCAGAAGCTGGGCTTCAAGATCTACGCTACCGAAGGCACCGCCAAGTTCTACGAGAAGGCCGGCGTCAAGTGCGAAGTGGTGAACAAGATCGCCGAAGGCCGCCCCAACGTCCTCGACATCATCCTGAACAAGCAGGTGAACCTCATCATCAACACGCCGTGGGCAAAGCGCGACGCCATCAAGGACGAAAGCGCCATCCGCAAGGCCGCCATCAAGTACAAGGTGCCGTACATCACGACGCTTGCCGGTGCCTACAACACCGTCAAGGGCATCGCCGCCGCAAGGAACGGACATGGCGCCGTGAAGAGCCTGCAGGAGTACCACGCAAGCATTGAAGAAGTGTAGTTTGTAGGATGTCATCCCCGCGAAGGCGGGGATCTCTTGTCAAAAACATTCAAAGGACTGCAGCGATGCAGTCCTTTTTTTGTATAAAGGGGAAAGCCTTCCCCTGGTTCGCACTCCGTTGCTCTCCACCCCTTCTAACGGGTGCTCATACGCCGCGCCCGTAAGCCCGGGCTTGCCCCGCACACCCGCGCTAAAATCAAAATTGCCGCAACCATAATGGCTGCGGCATTTTTCAAATGTAAAACTTATTTTTTATGGTTTGATGTTTTGCTTTTTTTCCTTGATTATGCTCTATTTGATGAAGGTCTAGTAATTCGGAAAGATTTATATCCAATCCGTTTGCAATTTCAATAAGCGTTATGAGCCGAGGGTTTCTAGAGCCGTTTATGGCACGGGTAATGGTTGATTTAGTAAGACCATTTTCGTAGGCGAACTTTTCAATAGTTGCATAGCCCGCATCCAGTATCTTTTGGCGGATGTTTTCGCGAATGTGCTTTATGGTCACTTCGGGGTCTAGCATGATTTACAAAGCTAGCGAATAGACTATGCAGAATAGTTGCCGTATGGCAACTGACTTTCTATTGAACCTTTGATTTTTTCAGATTAGCCTCGACTAGCGGTTGCCGTTTGGCTTCTTCGTTCTTCGTTTTAATCACAAATAGGAAAAAAAATTGATTGTTTGATAATTTTTAGGTTGCCAATTGGCAACCTTATTTGTAAGTTTATGGCTGAGTTGCCTTTCTCATTAAAAGGAGATTCTGTTTATGTTGGCAAATAAATTAAAATCCAAACTAGAGGAAATGAGACTTCTAGAACTCCAGCTTTTCATCATTGAGTTCAACAGAGCATCCCAATTGGATAGATCTATTTCTAAAAATTCAAATGAGCCTAAATCAGGATTTCGCAAGGTCCTTGTAAAAACCTGCCTAGCCTTGATAAAAGAAATGGACGACAAAACATTGTCCAACGTCAAAATACGAAAGGGAATAAAAAATTTATCGGAGAAATACGGGGTGTCCTATGGACAGGCACAGAAGGTTATAAATGTTTGCTTGAAACAATACATGTTCCTCACGCAAAAATACGAATTTGCCGCTGAACTAGATTGTCCCTTAGATTCAACAACAATGAAGAGGTGTCATATTTCTCATAATAAAATGTGCTCTGTTAAGGAGGATGACTATAAAAATTATCAGAATCTGTTTGACAAACAATTCGCACTGAAAGTCTTAAAGGATGAGGAGTATGATAAACAGAGAATTAACAACTACGTTGGAGGTGAAATATGAAGATGTCAAATATAATTACTTGTGTCCTGATTATTTCGATTGGCTGCTTTGCTCAGTCGGAAACCGGCAAGGGGAATGAGGCGTTGCTTAAGGGA
This sequence comes from uncultured Fibrobacter sp., assembly GCA_937891805.1. Lineage (GTDB taxonomy): Bacteria > Fibrobacterota > Fibrobacteria > Fibrobacterales > Fibrobacteraceae > Fibrobacter. The sequence goes on from CALATK010000261.1 coordinate 2,076, forward strand.
AAGCCGGGAATGATTACGTACGAGGGAAAAAACTATAAAACAGTCAAGATTGGAAAGCAAGTTTGGTTGGCTGAAAATTTGAATTATAAGAATTCCTCGAGATATGGATCTAATATTTGTGCTGGTTGTGAAGATTTTGGACGCCTATATACTTGGAATTCAGCTATGGCGATACAACCGGAGGCAAAAGAAAATTTTGATATGGAATCACGAACAGAGGGTAGACCCATCTCAAAAAAACATCAAGGAATTTGTCCGACTGGGTGGCACATTCCAACGGTAACCGAATTGAAGGATTTGCTGGTTTTTGTTGAAGTTCAGATTTATAGGTATGCGGGAATGTGGCAAGATTCAAATTTAGATTATCTTAAAAATGAAATAGAAGGACTCTTTTTCCCTTACGATGGAGGGCGAAGTCGATTTATTCTGGGTGTAATGAATAATTATGGGCTCGCGTTTATTGAACCAGAATTTTGGGCAGGCGATTTCGGAGAACATGTAAATTCTTTTGGCTTGAGCATTCGTTCTTCAGGAACAGGCAAGGATAGAGAACTTGATAAATGTGTTCCTGGACAAATACTAACAGATTTTAATACAGGGAAAAGTACATGCTGCAGTGAAGGCTGTGCTGGTGACCATTTTGCTATGTGGCTTGCGGATGAAAATACGTCTTGTCAGGACAAAGTGAAAAGAGGTCGCCATAGTTGTGAATATGCGCCTAAGGCCGCCCTGTTCACCTTTCAACAATATGCTGGTGATTTTTTGCTGGATGTTGATTGGAAATACAAAAATTCATATGCATCTGTGAGATGTTTGAAGGACTAACCCAGGAAAATATTTATGAAAAAATCTAAAATTGTTTCTTTTGTATTGGGCCTAAGAAAGTCTTCCTTAGTTCTCGCTTACTGTGGAATATAAGTTGCTCTGATTTAGAAAGTTCTCCGCTTTCGCATTTTAGGCTGAGAAGCTGTAAGGTACAAATCAAGTCGGCAACTTGGAATAACTTATAATCCTTGGGAAGCACTTTCCGGAGTGTATAAGAGGATAGTTCCGTTGAAAGGATGTAATTCAAAATCCTGTTCAACTCGTGTTGACCATTGTCATAATAAAGGACAACATCCTCAAAACTTTGAAAGAAGGCTAGATTTTGCCGGATGAACAGAGACATTTCGCGGGCCATACGACCTTCTAAAGCCAAAGTCGTTTCGCCTTGTCGCTTTTCGAAGACGAAGGTCTTGTAGGAAATCGGAGATTTCATGACGAAGAAAAACAGGCTTATAAAAAGAGACCTTCTTTTGTTTGGAGGCTCGTTGATGAAGATTTCTTCCCTGCGAATAAGCGGTGCTGTGTGAATGACAAAATCGTTGCCGAATCCAAACGACTGGACCTTGGCGTTCAAAGCCTGAACATGGTCGCTTATATCTTTTGATTGGTCATGGATGACGAGTGTCACAATGTAATATGGGGATTTTGAATCGTAAGGGCCGAAATCCCCACTCTCATCCACAAAAATACTCAGGCAACTCATCAAATTCTCCAAACAAAAATGGCGGACAGTTTGCCCGCCTAATTAGGTTGAACCTGGGTCTTTCGACCAGCTCGCTAATAATATACATAATTTCCAATAGAAAGTCAATAGAGAAATGAACAAAAAAGCACTATTCTTCAATTGCGTTAGGGATAGTGACCCCTTGGGGCGGCACTGTGGTGCCGTTTTATGAGGTTGGGCGGGAACGGAGTTATACAAGACTTAGAACTTTAGTTCTTAGTCGCTGTTATCCACTTTGTGGAGAACCGGGCAACCCATAAGTAGCATGCGAGCCGAATGCAGCGAAAACAAGCTAGCTTGTTTTCATTGCTGAGGCGATGCTGCGGACGCCGTAGGCGTCAAATATAGCCCGACCGCACATGTACGTGCGGGAACGCCCAAAGAGGAATTTTCCCGCACGGTGCCTCTGGTCTCCAAGGTTTGTAACACGCCCGTGAGCCGTAGGCGACCTTTGACCACTTAGCACTTTTATACGATACTTGGCAACTTGTTGCCATAGTAGAGTTATCCTCTTTGGGGAAGTGCTTAGTGCGCATGGCCACCAAGGCGGGAATCTCCTAGCGTAAGCGTGTCATCCTGAGCGAAGGGCGTAGCCCGAAGTCGAAGGATCCAGACCCGCATTTGTCACCCTGGAGCGTCCATAGGACGCGATAGGGGCCAAAACCATTTAAGACCGTAGCAATAAAACGCTGCGGTCTTTTTCTTATATTTGTGAAAAGCAATTTTTATCCGTAAGGAAACGGGAAAATGCATATCTTGGAAAAAATTAGCGAATTTGTGGGCAAGTGGATGGCGGTTATCATTTTGGCTATCGCGGCGCTCTCGCTGCTCCTGCCCAAATCTACGTTCTGGATTGAAATCAGCTGGGTGAATTACCTGCTGATGATTGTGATGTTCGGCATGGGGCTTACGCTCAAGCTGAGCGATTTTGCACTTGTATTTGCCCGCCCTAAAGAAATTACTATCGGGTGTGCAGCGCAGTTCATTATAATGCCTGCACTTGCGTTCTTGCTCTCTAAGGTTTTCGGGCTGGATGCCGCCCTCATGGCGGGAGTGGTTCTCGTAGGCACATGCCCGGGCGGGACTTCCAGCAACGTCATCACTTATCTTTCGAAAGGAGACGTGGCGCTTTCCGTGGGCATGACCAGCGTGAATACGCTGCTTGCACCCGTGCTAACGCCCGCGATTACCTACCTGCTCTTGCACACCACCGTGAACGTGGATGTGATGGCCATGTTTCTTTCCATCGTGAAAGTCGTCATCGTGCCGATTGCCTTCGGGTTCGTCATCAACAAGTTTTTTGGCAAATGGACCGCCCGCGCCGTGAAAATCTTGCCCCTCGTTTCGGTAATTGCAATTGCGATGATTGTAGCCGCAGTCGTCTCGCACAATGCGGCTAAGATTCTCTCCACAGGCGCCATCGTGTTCGCCGTCGTGATACTCCACAACCTGCTGGGCTACGGCTGCGGTTTCGGTCTCGGAAAGCTGCTGAAATTCTCGACGCCCAAGACGAAGGCACTCTCCATCGAAATCGGCATGCAGAATTCCGGCCTTGCCACAAGCCTTGCGGCAACTGCGTTCTCGGGACTTGCCATGGCGACTGTCCCCGGTGCCATCTTCTCCGTATGGCACAATATTTCGGGCGCGATTTTGGCGAACATATTCCGTCGCTGGGAAAAATAGCCCGTTTTGATTATGAAAAAGCGCCGTCCAAGAAAACGTGCTCCCATGAACCGCTCGCAAATGATGCAGGCGGTGCATTCGGAAGATACGCGGCCCGAACTACTCGTGCGGCGGGCACTTTTTAAGGCGGGCTTTCGTTACAAGCTGCACCGTCGCGATTTACCCGGCTCTCCGGATTTGTTCATTCTCAAGTACGGCGTGGTAGTCTTTATAAACGGCTGTTTTTGGCACCAGCACGGCTGCAAGTTTACAAGCAAGCCCAAGAGCAATCCTGAATTCTGGAACGAGAAATTCACGAACAACTTGGTTCGCGACGTCAAGACGAACTGGAAGCTTTCACTCTCGGGCTACCGCGTCGCCACAGTGTGGGAATGTTCCATCAAGAACGATTTTGATCGCACCATCGAACGGCTCAAAGCATTTATCAACAGCGACGAAGAAACTATTGAAATATAGGTGTTTGTGGGGGCGTTTTTTAAGGTTTTTTCTCTTTTTATTTCTACATTCCTCTTATGCCGGAAAAAACTTTACTGCTCCTTGATTCTTACGCGCTTGCGTTTCGTATGTTTTACGCCTATAGCCAGAATCCTCTGGTGAACAGCAAGGGCGAAGACGTCTCCATGATGCACGGCTACTGGGGAGCGGTCCTCCGTATTCTGGCAAAGCACAAGCCTACCCATTTTGCCATCGCTCGGGATGTGGCCCACACCAAGACTTTCCGCCACGATCTTTATCCGGACTACAAGGCCAATCGCGGGCCCATGCCCGAAGAAATGGCCGCCCAGATGCCTCTTTTAGGAGAGAGCATGGAGGCCAGCGGAATCCCGTTACTTTCGGAGCCCGGCTACGAGGCCGACGACGTGATGGCCAGCGTGGCTACCGCTGCGGTGGAGGCAGGCTTTGACCATGTGGTGATTCTTTCCAAGGACAAGGACATGTCCCAAATTGTGTCCGACAAGATTCACCTGTTCCACCTGACCAAGGGTGCCGACGGCATTGATTTTGGCCCTGATCAGGTGGTGGAAAAATACGGCCTACCGCCGGAAAAAATTCGGGATTACCTGGCGCTCATGGGAGATGCTAGCGACAACGTTCCGGGGGTCCCGAAGGTTGGCCCCAAGACCGCCATACAGCTGCTGAACGATTTCGGCGATATGGACAACCTGTACGCCAATCTGGACAAGGTAACCAAGAAGGGACTTCACGACAATTTGGAGCAGAATCGGGAAAAGGCGTTCCTGAGCCGGGAACTGGTGACGCTTCAGACCAAGCGGGCCTATAGCGGGAGCCTTTCTGCCCTGGAATACAACGGGATCCATGTGGATACCCTGGCAGAGATTTTCAAGGAACACGAAATCAACAGCCTGCTGCGCCTGCTGGAAAAAGTTCCCGGCAAGGCGGGGTTCGTGCACGACGGCGACAATCAGCAGGGCGATTTCCCGGAGAGCGACCGCGCCGCCGCTGCCGAAGATGTTCTCCCCACCTACATTTGCGTTGATACTGCCGAAAAATTCCAACAGATGAAGGCTGAGTTTGCAGCGGCTACAGAAATCGGCGTGGATACGGAAACCGACGGCCTGGATTCCATGGCCTGCAATCTGGTGGGGCTGTGCCTTGCCGCCACAAGCGAAGACGGCTCTGTTCCCAAGGGCTACTACGTTCCTCTTGCCCATACCGACGACATCGGGTTCCCCGTAGGCAATTTCGATAGTGCTGCCGTAAAGGAATGGTTCCTGACCTTTTGGGATGAATCTTGCGAGGTCGTTGACGGCAAGCATCGCCGCACTTTCGTTTTTCACAACGCCAAGTTCGACTTGCATGTGCTTTCCCGTGCCTTCGGGCTTTCCATTCCGCAGATTACTGCGGCTAAGATAGTAGATACCCTCATTGCCGCCTGGATGCTTTCTCCGGGTCAGACGGGCCTCGGGCTGGACAACCAGGTGATGCAGCGCCTGAACCACGAGATGATTCCCATAGAAAATCTCATCGGGCGTGGCAAGAGCCAGATTCCTTTCAACCGCGTTCCTGTGAAGGATGCCGCCGAATACGGCGCCGAAGATGCGGTCTATACGCTCCGCCTCTGGAGGCCTCTGCTGCAAGAGCTCCAGAAGATGGACTACGAGAAGTTTTTCTACAGCCAGGAAATGCCCTTGCTCAAAGTGCTGTACCAGATGGAAGGCGTTGGTGCCTACGTGGATACGGCAGTCCTCAAGAATTTGGAAGTGGAACTTGCCGGTCGTATCGAAAAACTGGAAAAAGAAATCTGCGACATGGCGGGGCTGGAATTCAACATCGGCAGTCCCAAACAGCTTGGAGAGGTGCTGTTCGATACATTGGGGCTTCCCGAAATCAAAAAGCGCAGTACCGACGCCGCCGTGCTGGAGGAACTTTCCGTCAGTGCACCGCACCCCATCGTTTTTGCCATCATAGAGTACCGCGAACTCAAGAAGATGCAGAACACCTACGTGTCAGTGCTCCCGACTCTGGTGAACCCGAAAACAAAACGGATTCACACCAGCTTTATCCAGTGGGGTACGGCTACGGGTCGCCTTTCCAGCCGAGATCCCAACTTGCAGAACATTCCGGTCCGTAGCGATTTGGGCAAAAAGATACGTGCCGCATTCGTTCCCGAGAACCCGGACAATGTCATCTTGGCTGTGGACTACTCTCAGATTGAGCTCCGCATGTTGGCCCACCTGAGCGGCGACCCCGCCCTTATCGAAAGCTACAAGGAAGGAATCGACATTCACGCCCGCACGGCCGCCGCCATCTACGGAGTAGAATTGGACGCCGTCACCGCAGACATGCGTCGCGACGCCAAGGTGGTGAACTTCGGCATCCTCTACGGCATGACGGCTTTCCGCCTGTCTCGGGACTTGAAAATCCCCATGGCCCAGGCCAGGGATTTTATCACCGGGTATTTCGGCATGTATCAGGGAGTGCAAAAGTTTATCGACGACACCAAGGCCTACGCCCACAAGAACGGCTACGTGGAAACCCTTTCGGGCCGCCGCCGTTACATTGCAGGTATCGACAGTTCTGACCGCATGGAATCCCAGATGGCGGAACGCATGGCGGTAAACACCCCGGTGCAGGGTAGTGCCGCCGACCTGATAAAGATTGCAATGATCCGCATTCAGGAGCGAATCAACCGGGATAATCTGCCCCTGAAGATGATGCTCCAGGTCCACGACGAACTGGTTTTCGAGTGCCCCAAGGACCGTCTGGAAGAACTTTCGTCCATGGTGAAGGCCGAAATGGAAGGGGCCATGGAACTGAGGGTGCCCCTGGTGGCAAGCGTCGGTTCTGGGGAAAATTGGCTTTTGGCCCACTAGAAAGCACGAATGGCGATTGCTGCGCGGATTACGGGCGCAGACTTTATTGTATTTTTAAAGGGAGAGGTTTATTATGCGGGTATCTAAAATTTGCGGATTTTTGCTAAGCGCCTTTTTGACCGTAGGCCTTGTTGCTTGTGGCGAAACGGTTTCCTCTACCGACGCCAGTGCCAATGGCGGCCTTGACGCCGTTCCCGGATACCACCCCGGAAAGGTCTATTCTTCTAAGGCAGACCTGGTTTCCTCGTCGTCTCAAGCGCCTACGTCTGGTGCGGAAAGTTCCGCTACCGAGGGAAGCAGCTCTTCTGAGAATTCCAGTTCCTCCGAAGAAACTTCCAGTTCCTCGGTGGACTTTTCCGAGTCCAACATCCAGGTAGACGAAAGTGGTGTTGCGGTCATTACGGAGGAATATTTGGATGACGTTGCATCCGGCACGGCGGCGGAACTCGACAACTCGTGGGACCTGTTGGAAAACCAAGGTGAAGACGTAGAAGGGTTCGTAGGGAGCAGAAGCTTGAAATTTACCGTGGACGATCTGGATTTTGCGCGGGGTCATTACTATTGCTATACAGAATCTCAGGAATGGTTTGAAATCACCAAGGAAAAATTGCAGGAATCCAAGCTCCCGTTCCTGTGGGATGGTCCGGCATACGAGGCCAGGGCGGGCTTTACCCTGGATTTTGCTAATGTTTGCGAATCGGTCTATATTGTAGCAGAATAGATTGAATAAAAACGCCAAAATTTGTCGAATTTCACCAAATTGCGTACAAATGTGTGAAATTGTTCACATTGCTATTGCTATTTTGTTTATAAAAATATATGTTGTATAGACCCATTGTTCGGAGGTTCTATGCAATTGACAAAAATCCTGTTGCCAGTTACGGCTCTGAGTATCTCTTTGGGGCTTTTTGCCTGTTCCAGTACGGTGTCTCCTTCGGAGGGCTCGGATGATGCAATTGCTTCCGAAGAAGACGGCCTGGAACCGTTTATTCCCGGCTTTGATCCGGGCAAGTATTCATCCAAGACGGACGAACCTTCTAGCTCTACTAGCGATGTAACTTCTAGCGAGTCCGAAGGACAGTCTGCTACTTCCGGTGACGAATCTTCGGAATCCGGCACAGAATCGGCTTCTTCTGGAGATGATAGCTCTGCAAGCAAGGGCGACGGCTCTTCTACTTCCGGTGATGAAAACTCCGCTGCTGCAGGGGGAGAATCTTCGGCTTCGGGAGACGAAGGCTCTGTATCTGGCGACGAATCCTCGTCAAGTACAAGCGAAGTGTCTTCGGCGTCAGCTGGGAAGTCTGAGTTAAATACAGACACCGGCGAGATAAATGCCGGTGAGGATATTATGTCCGGTGTTGACGATGGCACAAGTAGCGATCTAGATGATTTGGTAGCGGTCTGTGGAACGGCAGAAGGCTGCCCTGAAGGTTTTGAAAAACTGGAAGGCGGTTTGGTTGTCGATAAGGGCGGCAATGGAAATTTGACCTACGATTCATTTGATGAAAATGATTATTTCTGTTTCACAGGAGAAGGTTCTTGGCTTAAACTGGAACGCGCAAAACTCGGCGCATACATCCCCCATTTTAAAAATGGCGCGGCATGGGGAAATCTAAGCCACTTTGATATTCGCTTTGAGGATCTCTGCGGTGCCGTGTATATTATGCGGAAATAATAAACTTGTTTGAGAGAAAATGGAGGACCCTTCGGGGTCCTTTTTTATTCCCGCTTAATCACGTCTTTTTGGGCGGTCACATGAGGCATGAACCGTTTCATGAAGGGGATAATTCCCAAGTATAAAAGCATGGTGACCACGAAGACGAAGGCAAGGCTTGCGTTCTTTGACCAGTGGATGTGAAATTCCCGCAGAATCTTGATGATGGCCCACTGCACCCAGCCGTGGGTCACAAGAATCATGATGGAGTATCGCCCAAAGTAAGACACCAGGGGAATCTTCTTGATGGCCTTGGATAAAAGGAGTATGCCAGTCGCTCCGGATAGTCCGCAAAGGTAGGTGCTCCAGAAGGGCAGCTGGAAATGGTTTTGCACATAGCTCACCGTTGAGTCTGATAGCAGGTACACCAGGCCAAAGCCCAGGAGGGCCAAGGGAATGTTCAGCTTGTCCAACTTGTTCGGTTTCAGTAGTGCCGTATAGCGGAAGGCGAAATGTCCGGCGCAGAAATAGGGAATGGCCGTCATGGCGGTGTCCATGAACATGGGCAGGTTGATAAAGCGCCTCCCGAGGAAAAATCCCAGGCCGCCAACGGCCAATGACAGGGCCACAAGCGCTGCATTGGAAAAGCGTTGCGGGAGCATCTTTGCCGCGAGGTAAATTCCGTAGAAAATCAGGTTGGTCCAGAAAAGCCCCAGCAAGAACCAGATGGGAAAGTTGGGGAAATATTCCTGCCAAATGAAAGAATACCACACGCTACAGCCGGGGTTTGGCCGCAAGTGGAAGTGGGCGAGGATGAACGGCAGAATACAGGAAGTGGTAATGAAAAAGAAGGTGAAGGGGATCAGCAGCTTGTTGACTTTACGCAGGCAAAAGTCGAAGAATCCGGCGTAGCTCTTGAAGAACAGCCCCGAAAGAAAAAAATACAGAGGCATGCGGAAGGTGGAAAGGGGAAGCTTCAGCGGGTAGGTGTCCAGCCCCCAGGTGCTTGCCACGTGGTGCCACACCACCAGCATGATGCAGAGGCCTTTGGCAAGGTCCACAAAGGCGTAGCGTGGCTTTTCGGTAGGTAGGGCAGAGGGCATTTGGTGCTTTTAGGGTGCGGACAAGAATTCGAGGATTTTGGTCTTGAATTCGGGCAGCTCGTCGAATACGGCGTGGCCGTAACCTTCGAACATCTTCAGTTCACAGGGGGTGCCGGCAGCCTTTAGCCTGTCGTAGATTTTTTGGGAGGCTTCGGGGGTGACCACCTGGTCCTTGCTTGCGGCAAGAATGAGGGTGGGGCACTTGATGTTTTCCAGTCCGTTACGGGTGTCCACAAAATCGCAGGCGTCGGAGAAAACGGCAAAGCGGTCCATCTCTTCGGCAGAGACATCCTTATACATGACCTGGAGGGCCCTGCCGTAACGTTTGGCGAAAGGTTCCGAGAAGCAGTCCTGGATAAAGGCTTTCACTAGACCGTCGCCATCGTGGGCCCTGGCAAGCCTTGTCCATTCTCCGATTATCTTGAGTTGCTGGGGCTCTGCCTTGGAGGTGGAACAGCCGAGAACCAGTTTCCAGATCAGTTCCGGGTAATTTGCCGCCAAATGCTGGGCCACCATGCCTCCTTGGGACACTCCGTAAAGGGCCACGTCCTCGAGGCCGAGGGCACGCAGGGCAAGTGCCTGGTCCCGGGCCATGTCTTCTACGGAATAGCCGGGGTTGGCGTCCTTTCGCCGGTCGAAAAAGTAAAGCGTGTAGCCTTCGGTGAACATCTTGAAGGGCACTTGCAGGGCGTCTGCAGATTTCATGACGCTCCTGATGGCAAGACCCGGAATGACCACCAGTGGGCGAGGGCCGCTTCCGAACTGGGCGTATTCCATTTCAAATCCGTCGGTGCAGACATTGTGTACAAGTTTATCACTCATACCCTAAAAGATAGATACATCTTTCACAAAAGGGGATGCTATTTCTTATTTTTTTGTCATCCTCGCGAACACTTTCATCGTCATCCTCGCGAAGGCGAGGATCTTGTAAATAAGGAGTCTATATGAACAAGTTCTTTGCCATCCTCGGAACCATCTCGCTTTCGATGCTTGTTGCCTGCAGCGACACCAAGACCGCCAAGGAAACCGCCACCGTGGAAACTGCGAGTGCTGAAGCTGCCGCGCCGACAAATACCGCTGTCGCGGGTTCCGAGAAGTCCGCCGACAATGCTTCGGCTGGCTCAGCAACCGCCCCACAGGTCGAAGGCACCAAGACGATTACGCTTTCAAACGGCGCGAGCGTCACCTGGATTCAGGACAACGCGGGCAACAAGCTGAACCCGCGCTCGCTCTTCAGCGACGCCAGCGACTCGCTCTACAACAGTCTGAACATGCCCGACGGCATCCCGGCCAGCGTGAGCACATTCCTCGTGAAAGTGGACGGCAAATTCATCTTGTTTGACGCAGGCCTCGGGGCTTTCGGCGGGCAGCTCATGAACCGCCTTGCCGCGCTCGGCGTGAACCCCGACAGCATCGGGCTTATTTACCTCACGCATTTCCATGTGGACCACATTGCAGGCCTTGTCGCAAAGGATGACGCCGGTAACGATGCGAAGGCTTTCAAGAACGCCGCCGTGTATGCGGGCAAGGTGGAATACGACGCCTGGATGAACGACATCCCGAAAAATGATTTGCAGAAGAACATCATGGCGCTCTACAAGGATAGCCTGCACCTGTTCGCCTTCGGGGACAGCCTCCCCCACGGAGTGCTCGCGATGGACGCCATCGGGCATACGCCGGGCCATACCGCTTTCCAGCTAGCAAACCTGCTTATCGTCGGTGATTTGATGCACGGTTACGCTCTGCAGAAGGACCACCCCGAAATCAACTCCAACTACGACATGGACAAGCCGAAATCCGCCGAGAGCCGCAAGCGCATCATGCAATACGCCCGCGACAAAAAGCTCCTGATGGCCGGCATGCACCTGCCCCCTCCGGGATTCGCGGAATAATCCTAAATAGACATCGCTGCCCAGAAGCCCAATGTAATATCAAGGGAAAATGTATAATACACTTTTTTGGAATTGATTAAATAACCAAATTCGTGAGAACCAAAGCCTAATCCCGCAAGCCCTCCTATACGGACAGACCATCCGTAGTCAAATCCAGTTTTGTATGCCCATCCAATTTCTGGACCAGAAGTAACCGTGAAAAGCAAGGTTTCAAACATATAGCGCAAATTGGGCTGAAAATAGAATCCCACTTGATCATTATCAAAATCATAGATCAAACGAATTCGATTTGTCCACATGAACTCATGGGTTGGATCCCAAATTCCTATTAGAGAATCTGGTCTAGCTGTCTCGTACAAAATAGCAGATGCGCCAACTATAAAGTCAATCCCGCCAGAAGCTATATATGGTCCGCCGCCAATAGACCATCCCCAAAGTGTCGGCGAAAAGCCATCTAAAATGCAGTAGTAATTATCTGATTTTTGACATGCCGATTCCTCAGCCATTGAAATACTGGGCAAGAGCAACGCCAAAGCGAGAATTATGTTCCTAACAAACTTCATTTGCTATTTCTTGTCATGGACCAACGACAACAGCAAATTAAAAAGTTTTTCACCGATAAAGCATGTGAACGGAATTATATAGTTTATTCAAAACATCGATCCGTCCAATTTTGAACAGAGTCAGTAATGGTGTCGTGTCAGAGACAACTATCACTTAGACTCTCCGCTTGCAGCGAGGGCGTTAGCAATGTCACGTTCAAGTTCCGCTTCGTCCATGTCAATATACGGAATGCCCATGGAGCCATACAGCTGGATAAGAGACCACTTATCCATTTCAAGAATCTCGGCTGCTCGACCGTGCGAAATCGTCCCGTTCTGGATATAGGGGTACAACAGCATCGCGCGTTGCTTTAGCCACATGTCACGCTTATTTACATAAGGTTCCATTGCAGTCGTTATTTCAATTGTAGCGGTTTGCATATTCATACCTCACCTATAAATATACACTTTTTCACACAAAAGACCAATTAAAGAAAACGCCCTTTCGCAAGGAAAGAGCGTTTTTAGAGTTTTTTAAGTATTTTTCTTACGCCTTAACAGTCGTAAACGCGAAGGCTTCGCCGTCGGCGTCGTTGGCTTCGAGGCCATCGACAGTGGCAGCCCACTTGATAGCGACCGCTTGCGTCTCTCCGGCGATGTAAGCCTCGTTCTCCGCGACGGCCTGCTTGAAAACTTCACTTGCAGAGAACAGCGTCACTTCGATTTTGTCGGTGATAGCGTAGTTCTGGTCCTTACGGCGGTTCTGGATGCGGTTCACGAGTTCGCGGGCCACGCAGGCGCGGCGGAGTTCGTCGGTAATCTTGAGGTCCAGAGCCACGGTGAAGTGCTGGTCGGCTTCTACCGCCATGCCGTCGGCCACGATGCGGTTGAGCATCAGGCAGTCAGCACCAACTTCACCGAAGTCGAACTTGATGGTTTCGCCATTCTGCAGAGCCTTGATTTCATCGACGCTCAGCGAATTCAGCTTGGCGGAAATCACCTTCATGTTCTTGGCATAATCCGGACCCTTCGCCTTGATGGCGAGGAAGTTCGGCTTGGCGGAGAGCTTCACGAGCTTCGTCTCATCTTCAAGGAACTTCATTTCGCGAACGTTGAGTTCTTCGAGGATCAAGTCCTTCATGGTCTCGGCGACGTTCTTTTCTTCGGTGCCATGAGCAACCACCGTCATGCTAGCAATCGGCATACGGTTCTTTACGTTGTTCGTAGCGCGAATCACGCGGCCCATTTCGACCATACCACGCACCATGGCGATGCGTTCCACGAGCTTTTCGTCCATCAAGGACTTGTCGGCGCTGGGGAATTCGCAGAGGTGCACGCTCACCGGAGCATTGGCGTCCACTTCGCGCACAAGAATCTGGTAGATTTCTTCGGCGAGGAGCGGGAGGAACGGAGCGAGAATCTTGGAGAAGTCCACCAGCACCTTGTACATGGTAGCGTAGGCGGCGTTCTTGTCGCCATCGTTTTCGCTCTTCCAGAAACGGCGACGGCTGCGGCGCACGTACCAGTTCGTGAGGTCATCCACCGCGGCAATCACGGCGGGCACCACGTTGTACAAACGATATGCCTTCATTTCTACTTCGACCTTGGCAGCCAAATCCTGCAGCGTCGCAAGCATCCAGCGGTCCAGTTCATTTTCGCTCTTGACTTCTTGACCCGGCTTCCAGTTGAGCTGGCCCTTGGCGGCATCGGCGTTGTGGTTCGAGACAAAGAATGCAACAGCGTTCCAAAGCGGCAACATCACCTGCTTCACGATGCCCTTCACGCCTTCTTCGCTGAAGCGGAGGTCTTCAGCCTTCAAAGCGGCGGAGTTAATCATGAACAAGCGAATAGCGTCGGCACCCGTGCGTTCGATGAGGTCGTTGGGGTCCGGGTAGTTGCGCTTGGACTTACTCATCTTGGAACCGTCTTCGGCCAAGATGATTCCGTTCACAATCACGTTCTTGAAAGCGGGCTTCTGGAACAGAGCGTTAGAAAGCACGGTCAGCGTGTAGAACCAACCGCGGGTCTGGTCGAGGCCTTCGGCGATGAAGTCAGCCGGGAAGCTGCGTTCCACCAGCTCCTTGTTTTCGAACGGGTAATGGCGGCTGGCATACGGCATAGAACCGGATTCAAACCAGCAGTCGAAAACTTCCGGCGTGCGGCGGTAAACCTTGCCGTCCTTTTCGATGGTGAGCTTGTCCACAAAGTGCTTGTGCAAGTCATCGAGTTTCACGCCAGTGAGTTGCTGCAATTCTTCGATGCTGCCCACAGCAATCATGTCGCCGTCGTCGCTGAGCCACACCGGAATCGGCGTACCCCAGAAACGGTTACGGGAAAGGTTCCAGTCGCGGGCACCTTCGAGCCACTTGCCAAAGCGTCCGTTCTTGATGTGGTCCGGCACCCAGTTCACGGTCTGGTTGTTTTCGACCATCCATTCCTTCAGAGTCTTGGTCACGCCGTCCTTGCTCGTGACAGGGGCGTCAATCTTCAGGAACCAGGTCTTGAGGGCGCGGTAAATCAGAGGAACGCCGGTACGCCAGCAGTGCGGGTAGCTGTGGACAATCACGTCCTGCTTGAACACGCGGCCCTGTTCCTTGAAGTAGCGGATAATTTCCTTGTCGGCTTCCTTCGCGCCGAGGCCCTTCCACATCGGGACCTTGTCGGTGAACTTGCCTTCGGTATCCAGCGGGTCGAAAAGGCCGAGGTCGAGTTCCGCACCCTTCTGGAAGTCTTCTTCACCGAAGGAAGGAGCGGTATGCACGGCGCCAGTACCGTCTTCGGTACTCACGTAGTCGGCGGGGTAAATCTTGTAGTGGCGGGACAGCTGGTCCGGCGTCACGAATGCATCGGAGATACGGGAAAGCGGTTCGTAGTCCTTGCCCACGAGTTCAGAGCCCTTGCAGGTATCAACGATGTTCGGGTTCTTGAAGTAAGCTGCGGTACGGCTTGCGGCAATCCAGTACTTCTTGCCGTCCTGTTCCACAAGGTTGTAGTCCATATCCGGGCCCACAACGATGCAGAAGTTGGAGTACAGTGTCCACGGGGTCGTCGTCCACACGAGGATGCTCGTGTCCTTGAACTTGGGCTCGTTCGAGTTAATCGGGAAAATCAGCGTCAGGGACGGGTCCTGACGGTCCCTATAGCCCTGGTTCGTTTCGAAGTTCGAAAGCGGAGTCGCGAGAGCCGGGCTGTACGGCTGGATGCGGTAACCCTGGTAGATGAGGCCCTTGTCGAAGCACTGCTTGAACACCCACCACACAGATTCCATGAAGTTCTTGTCCATGGTCTTGTAGCCCTTGTCGAAGTCCACCCAGCGGCCCATGCGGCGCACGGTCTTCTTCCATTCGCTGGTGTACTTGAGCACCTTGCCGCGGCAAGTTTCGTTGAACTTGTCGACGCCGAGCTTCTGGATTTCGGCAACGCCAGCGAGACCGAGTTCGTTCTGCACGAGAGATTCAATGGGGAGGCCGTGGCAATCCCAACCGAAACCGCGCGGAACCTTCTTGCCCTTCATGGTCCAGTAACGCGGAACAATATCCTTGATGGTACCGGCAAGCAAGTGACCGTAGTGCGGAAGGCCCGTTGCAAACGGAGGGCCATCGTAGAAAGTGTACGGTTCAGTTTCCGGACGGGAGTCCAGCGACTTCTTGAACGATTCATCCTTGTCCCACAAGCCGAGCACGCGCTCTTCTATTTGTGGAAAGGTTTCTTCTTTCTTTACTTCACGGAACATGGGTTACCTCAAACCCCGCGGCACAGCGCCACGGGCATTAAATTTTCGGGTTCAAAATTAGAAAATGTCGTTTACAATATCAAGAAAAAGGTCTCCGATATACCTCAAATTAGCCGTATCTACCCTATTTAATGAAAAAAAGTTATATTAATAAAGGAATTCCTGCATGGAGGTTGCATCATGTCGTTAGCCACTTTACAGAAGAAAATAAGCACTTTTCCTGAAGAATACTTCGATGAAATCGACAGTTTTCTCAATTTGCTGGAATTCAAGGTAAAAGTTCTCTCCGCCAAAGAAAAGCAAGGCACTTCCAAAGTAATTCCCGGTTTGGCCAAGGGGAAATGGAAATACCCTAAAGACATCAACGCCTTCGACAATGAAGTTGCAGAGGATTTTAAGGAATACCTATGAGAATTCTTCTGGACACGCACATTCTCGTTTGGTTTCATACCCGCGACGAAGCATTATCACAAAAGGCTTGGGATATTCTGCTAGACCCCGACAACGAAATTTTTTACAGTTCCGTAAACATTTGGGAAACCCAGATGAAATTTTTGAAGCATGCAGATGACATCAATTTCTCTGGTGACGAACTTAACGACCTAAGCATAAAGGCTGGTTTGCAAAGCCTGCCCGTAAAGCCAAATCACTGCATCGAACTGAAATCTCTCGTTTATTCCGAAGACGCTCCTCAACGACATAAAGACCCGTTTGACAGAATCTTAATTTGTCAGGCAAAGGTTGAGGGAATGAAGCTCATGACACACGACTCCCTAATACCCTATTACAACGAGTCTTGCGTTTTGTCAGTGTAGGAAGTCATCCCGTCACGTCCAAGCGTGAATTGGGAATCGAAAATCTAGTTTAAAAATCTGTTTTTTTAGCATAGACAACCCCATGTGAAGTTAATCGAGCTTGTTTTTTCCAAAAAATTCTCTATAATCTTTTTCGATTTCATATTCACTCTTTAAGAAGCCCTTGTAATTCCTTAATTCTAGCAACCAGTTGCTTACTCTTTTCAACGTTTTCGTTTTGCGTTGCATCGTCTTTTGCATCTTCTTTTAATATTTTTTTCATTTTGATAGATAGAAGAATAATCCTTATTAGTGCGAAAACAAACACCACTAACATTACTGCGGCTGCAGACAAAACTATTACCCGATTATCTACTTCAAACATTCCTATAATCAAAAGAATAACAAATGGTGTGATACACCCGACGCCAATAGTTTTTTTTCGACTTTTTTTCTTTTTTTCATACAATAGGGGCCTTCCTTCTCTTCGCTTATTTATTTCATTACATTCCAAAACAAGTTTATCATTTTCTTGAATCTTTTCATTAAATTCAAGTTGATAAATTTCTCTTTGCCTTTGAAGTTCTTCTTTTTGCTTCTGCAAAATTTTTTGTTTTTCTTTATTTCTTTCTTGTTCTTCTTTATCTTTTTGTTTTTGTTCTTTTAAATACTTTTCACCTTCTTTCTCGGCAGAGTACTTTTTTTCTAAGTATTCCTTTCTTTCTTCATCACTTAGCGCCTCAAGATATAGTGGTTCTAGCTTCGAAAAAAGCAAATGCGCCATTTTTACGCTATAAAACCTAAATACATCAGAATTCCAAAACAAACGTATTCCATCTTCATTTTCTTCATTCAAAATTGGACGGATTACGCAAAATGCATTAACAGCATCTTCAAAAGAAAGGTCTTTGCCAAACACTTCTTTGCTTTCTTTTTGAAGATATTCCCTAAAATAGATTTGTCTGTCAATAGGAGACTTGTTTTTTAGCCTAACTATATGCGCACTCATTCCTACAATCTTTTTGCGCTGTTCGGCGTTGTCGGCTTTTTGATACTCTTCTTCTAGTTCAGAAGGTATTTGAAAGTTTAATTGTGGAAATTCCTTCAGATAGTTTTCCCGTTCAATAATCTCTTCGAACCAGCGTGTTTCAAGAGTTGATATATATGAATAGATAAACGATTCATCTGAGGCGCTTAAATAAAATAAAATTCTATTTTTTATTATCTTTTTTTCTACAAATTTTTCTTTATCTTTTATAAACTCTAATTCTTCCTCTTTAGACAAACAGCAGCGGTAACGCGACTCCAGATAACTGCGTTCTTTATCACTGAGATAGCTTTCAAATTTTTCTTTTACTTCAGCATTAGACAAACGATCTAAATATTTTTTTCGCTCCGCCCATTCTCTTGCATTTTTTGCTCTTTGCTCATCCTCATAACGTTGCTGTTCTATCCGGTTGGCTTCTTCTTGCGCTTCAATTGCACGCAAACGGTCTTCGCGTTCTTGCGCATTTCTTTCTTGTTCTATTCGAAGTTGTTCTTCGCGGAGTTCTTTGTCTTGCCTTAACTGTTCTTCGCGAAGTCTTTGATTTTGCTCATCACGTTCTCTGTCTTGCCTTAATTGTTCCTCACGAAGTCTTTGATTTCGCTCGTCGCGTTCACGCTCCTGCCGTAATTGCTCATCACGATTTCTTTGTTCTCGTTCATAACGTTCTTTATCTCGCTTACGCTGCTCTTCTTCGCTTCGTAAACGATCTTTATCTATTCGATTCTTTTCTTGTAACGCTTTAGTCTGTCGGCATGTATCACAGATGCCTTGAAGCCAATTACCGGGCCGACCGCAAATGCCGCAACGATTCATACACTTCTCCTATTTGTCAATTTTTTTCCAAAAGTCCATATCAAGAATTTTCATCTCGGGGAAAATTTTCATTTGGGGATTAATAAATGTGTGAGACTGCTTAATAGACATACACGCCTTTCCTATTGCTTTTTCGTATTTTACATAGAATTTGGATAAAACAGTCAGGTAATCTGAAGCCAAAGTTCTTCTATGCCAACTACTTTTTCCAGATATTCCATTTTTGAACAAGTTATCAAATGCGGGAACACATCCCAATGTTCCTAGCAATACTTTTGTAACCAACGTGTCCGTACCAGAAACTCCTAACTTTTCATAGCAGTCTCGAATTTTGTAATACAAATCAGCGAGTTTTTTTCGGCAATCATCCTTATTATCAAGCCAATTCTGGCATTCTAAATTATTTAAAGTTTTAAGGCTCTTTTTGTCCATATCAAGAATGATATTTACAATCGGTGCATGGATTTTATAGTTGAAACTTAACAACATTGAATTATGCAACATTCCCCAACTAGCCAAGTACCATGCAAGCCACAAGCAAAGCATATCCCTATCAGTTTTACGTTTCTTAAAAGCAGATTGAAATTGCTCATAGCAATGATTCCAAGAACGATATCTTGACAATTCCTCTTGAGAATCTTGCATATAACGTCGCAAGTTTTTCATAAACTGGTCAATACCCGTTTTCAATTCTTTACTTTCTTTTGTAGCCATGCAAGCCTCCATCGTCTACACCTCAGGAGTTCGCCTTGCTCAGCTAAAGAACCATGCCTATTTGAGAGAATACAAAAAGGCGTGAGTCGTTGCATTTACCCAATCGAGGCTCTCGAATGCCTATACGTGATAAACGCAAACGACCCACGCCCCATAAGGGCTGTTGCCCTTGGTCAAAACGACCAAAGACCAGCTAATAAGCTGGTATAGCAAACTGAGATATACCGCAAAACGGCATACCTGCGTGAGCGTTCACCCTGTTCTCACGTATGTGAAACTTCGAGATTTCGATTGGAGAACAAGAGCTAAACTCTCTATTTCATTCTAAAAATAACTTATAAAACCCTAAAAAGCATATCTTATGAGCCAAAAACGCAAATATTTTGCAAAAAAAGACTATTAGCTAGCATTTGGGCGGGCGAGTGGGGTAAGCGGGGAGTTGCGGGCTGGCGTCTGAAGCCCGCTAGAGAGGGTGGAGAGCAACGACGCTTGCGCTGTGCGAACCAGGGGGATACTTCCCCCTTCCATAAAACCAATCATGTTGTGGCGTGACAGCTGGTCCGGCGTCACGAACGCATCGGAAATGCGGGAGAGCGGCTCGTAGTCCGGGCCCACAACGATGCAGAAGTTGGAGTACAGCGTCCACGGGGGCGTCGTCCACACGAGGATGCTCGTGTCCTTGAACTTGGCGACCTTCGAGTTGATCGGGAAAATCAGCGTGAGGGACGGGTCCTGACGGTCTTTATAGCCCTGGTTGGTTTCGAAGTTCGAAAGCCTTGGAAGCGAGTGAAGCGAAAACGCTTGCGTTTCATTTCCGAGCTGAACAGGCTTGCTGTTTACTGCAACTGACCGTAGTGCGGAAGGCGGTTTACAGGCTCCCATGACCGAGGCGAAGAAGTTGGCGCTTGTGCAACGTTTCTTCTTTCTTTACTTCACGGAACATGGGTTACCTCTCGGCCTTCGGCCAGGCTGTGAGCCATGAGCGCGGTAACCTTCGGTTTCCTTTGAGCAATGAGGTTGCTTAGCAAAGCTAGGCGATTTATCAGGCGCCTTTGGCGCGATTCTTTAGCTCAAAGCGTTCTTTCTAGGGCTTGCTTTTTTCGTGTTTTGCCCTTATCCACTCGGGGCTGCGGGCGCGGGTTTCAATACTTACGCCGTCGATTACGCCATTCCAGGTCTCGGTCCTTATTTCGTTGCCGCCCACGCGGAATGGAACGCTCCGGTTCAGGTCATTCGGAACAAATTCCTGTGCATTGCCTACGGGATTGCCGTTTACGAACATGCTTACCATGTGGTCTTTCGAAACGAGTACGAGGAACGCCCATTCTCCCACAGGGACACTGCTTGAATCGCCGAAGAAAATGGCTTCGGGATAGTTGGGCATACTTTTCATTACGGTGAATGAACCGGTGTTCGACTCAAAATGCCACTGGAACCGCGACGTGGAATCGCTCCAGTAGGCGCGCTGGCAGAACAGGGCCTGGTGCTCTCCGTTTGGACCGTTCCATTTTGTCCACAGCGAAAGGGTGAAGTCTCCGCCAGTGGGGTTGAGGGTGTCCAGGTCTATATACTGGCCCGGTTCAAGCAGTACGCCATTGCCACTTACGCCCTCTACATAATTTACACTGTCTGCAATTTTTCCGTTGTGGTCAAACACATATTCGTCGCCGTTCATTTCGATGTTTATCGTGGTCCATCCGGTATTGGCCTCGCTTACATCGTTGGCGTGGAAAGATGTGAATCCGTAGGTTTCCCCAAGCAGGTCAAGGTCTGGATTCCAAAGGTGTCCTCCGAAGTTTTCCAGTTGCGGAAGTACCAGCGTGTCGCCGGCGTCCTGTATCGAGAACGGGATGTAACCCGTCACCGAAACACTTTCTGAATAAATTAACATTTCTTGTATTCCGGGTGGAATCGAATCGAAACGGAAGGATCCGTCTGCCTGCACTTCGGCCATGAGGTGTGTTCCGCCGATACGGACCAATCCAGACGTTGCACCAGAAATGCTTCCCCGGATAGCCTTGTTTGTGCCGATGCGGATTTCTTCTGTCTTTTGAGTTGGCGGGAGAGAAAGGCCCGAAAGTGTACCCGATTCGGCGTACAGGTAGAGCTCCGGCGTGGCCTGCTTGCCGATATGTTCATCGTCGGCGGGCATCTTGAATTCAAACTGTGCGTTGGAATCGGCAAAGGTTTCCAGGGAATCGACAATTTCAATGCCGTTGTCCCAATACAGCGCAAGCCGTGCGGCGGGCATTTTTTTGCCCTGCATGTTGACTACGGTTCCGCAGAATACAACCGAGTCTGGTTCCTGTGCAACGGAATTTCCGATATCGGTAACGCCGCCAGCCACGTCGTTGCTGTTTGAACAAGCGAGGAGGGCAAGGGTGGAGGCAAAGGCGGCCATCCACCCACGGCAAGGTTGTCTAAGCCAAACTATCAAACGATTCATCCTTCGTCCTCCTTCGTGAGCATCTTGCTCATCGGGAACGCCACGAGCATCATTTCGTAAATACGCTCCACGTTGGTGTCGTTGGACGCGCGGGCTATAATTTTTTTGCGGGCATCCTCGAGAATTTCTACGGCGTAGTCATAGGAACTTTTGCTCATGGCAAGGGTCGTGAATGTAGCAAAGCGTTCGTCCTTGGGCATGGATTCCACTGCACCTATGGCGTGCTGTATGTACTCGTGTCGGATTTGCCGGAGTGCCATGGGTGGGATTTCTGCGGCGTCCAGCATTTGCGAAGTCAGCTCGTAGCGTTCGCCCTCTTTTTTCAGGAGTCCCCATTCCAGCAGGTTTTTCACCGCCTTGCGGGCTTCTTCTGTCGTTATTTGCGGCGTGAGCGACCGTGCCAGCACGCGGTAGTCTTCGTGCCAGTCCAGGTCTACGGCGAGTTCGCGTATGATAGGGTAGTACCACTTGCTAAAGTAAGCCTGCTCGCGGGTGGTGACATGGGTAAACTCGATTTGCTTGCGAATTTGCAGAATCTGTTTCCATGCCTGCTCCCGGATGTCCACCTGCTGTGCCTGGTTGTACTGCACCAGCGCCTCGAAGTATTCCTTTTGCAGGGGCTCGAAATCCATGGCCTTCGAAATTTTCTCGATGGACTTGTGCGTAAGGTTGAATCGCCCGCGAATTACGTTCAGGCAGTAAGAGGAACTGCTGAATCCGGCTTTTGCCGCAAAGAAACGGTGGGAAAACACGGAGCGCATTTTTTTCTGCTCTTCGAAATAATCCTGCATGAACTTGCGGAAATCGTCGTAGTCGAATAGATGTTCCAGTGCGATACTCACGCTCCAAAAGATATAAAATTTTTACACATAAATCAATAAATTTTGTAAATATTTAGTGTTTTTGATTTTAGTGTGTAATAAAAATTACACAAATGGAGGCAAAAATAGGGCTTTTACACGCTTTTAACACGGAATCTTTTTCTACAGGTGACAAAAAACTGGGATTTGGGGCAAAGGGATTCTATTTATTGCGCAGGACAATGTCAGGAGTGTTATTTATGCAGAAAAAAATGACAGGATGGATTATGCTGGCGGCACTTGTCGCCGGAATGGGAGCGGATGTATTTGCCGCCAATGGCGATGCTTATGTTTGGCCCGGCTACCGCAGCGACCTGGATTACGATACGAAATCGAATCTGGGCGATATCCAACCGCCGACCAAGTTCAATAACAATTGTTCGGGCGTTACCGGAAAGAAGGCCGGTAAATGGTGGGCGTTTTATTGGGGCAAGGATCGCGACAGCCGCATTACCGACGTGACGATTGATTCAATTCTCAAGAAGTACGATACTGACTTCGAATATCTGTACAATGAGATGGGGTGGGCGCCGGATGCCCAGGCGCAGGACGGCCAGTACAGTGCCGTTTACTACTATGGCTCGGGTACATGTGCCGGTGGCGCAAAGGAAGACACGACGGGCGGTTGGCAAACATGGGTGGCAGGCTACACGGCCGTGGCAGCCTCGTTCTACCCGCTGTACAGTTTCAATACAAGTTGCCCTTACCACGATCGTGTGGCGCAGATGGATGCGATGATTCACGAGGGAATCCACTCGATGACGAACGGTTACCCCGGCGCGAAGGATGCACACTGGTTTCAGGAAGCGGGTAATACCTGGATTCAGCAGGATATGTTCAGTCATCGCGACGGTGTTTACAGTGGTATGGGATTCCTGAATGCGGCAACGGTCATTGCCCCCTTTATGCCGATTGAAACTTATTCGGGATGGTTGATCGACGGCACGTTTGGTGGACCCGGCGGAAGTGCCGATAATGGCGGTGTTACGGGCAAGAATCAGAGGTACCTCTTGGGAGGTTCGCAGTACAGCAACATTTTCCCCACCTTCATGGGAACTTGGCTGGGTACGGGATCTGTCCGCTGGATTTACGGGAATGCTTACGGCAAAACAAAGTACTTGCTCGAAACCTACGCCCTCGACAAGGGGCTCGGCGAAGCGGGCGTTCGTCGCCTGATTACAGAATTCCGCGCAAGGCTTGCACTCCTGGACATGAAGAAATGGTCAAACGAGATCAAGTCCCTGCTGAATAATAATTTTGGTAGCAATACCTACTGGGAACAGGATTATTGGGACAACAAGAACTACAGTTACACCTGGAAAATGACACCGTACCAGAGCGTGACCGCGAACGGCGATTACCTTGTCCCGAACCAGGACATTACTCCGGGCTGGTCGGGCGCGAACTATATTCCGCTCAAGGTGCAGAGCGGAGCCAAGCAGGTGAGTGTGAGCTTTTCCCCGAACGGCAGCAATTCCAACAATACCAATATGAATTTTTTGATTTGCTATCGCGCCACCGATGGTACCCCCGTTTACAGCGAACCTATTACCGGTGAAGGCACGGCGACGCTTCGGCTTGACAAGACTCCTTCTTCGACAGGCGGGACGCAGATGGTCTTTGCCGTGGTTGTGAATACCGACTTCCAATATACGGGCAATACGGAAATACGAAAAAAACACTATGACTACAAGTTGAAACTTGAAAGTGGCATCAGCGGTGCAGGTGATGCGTACACCAAGTATTACAACGACTTTAAGTTGGATTATGACTGGCCTGAAATTGGCGATAGCCCCACTCCCACGTCGAGCAGTTCTTCGGGAACGCCGGCAGTGAGCAGTTCTTCCAGTGCGGTAACACCGGGCGGTTCCTCCAGCTCTGCGCAGCCCGCAAGTTCCAGTAGCGTCGTTATCGGCAGAGTCGATACATACAACGTGAAGGTATCGCTCCCCATAGATGACAACTACACTCCCGTCACTGTAAACTTTGACGTGGCCGAGGTGGCCGCAAAGTTGGGGCTTTCCGCTTTGACTATTTCCCAGGCTGCTTTCTTTGCCCAGGAATCTGACGGCACGGTTGTCACGAAATCCACGGCCAAGGAACCTGGACATTGGTTTGGCAAGGACGGTTCTGTGGTGGCATGGGGCGAAAAATCCTATGTGTTTTCGGAGGCGGATGTTTCCAAGGGAACGCTTTCTATTGGGCATTACCCCAACCGCGTGAACAATGGCGAGACCTACAGTTTTACGCAGGGGTTTTCCTATAACGGGAAACAGGTGCTGTTTAGGGTTTCGGTGACGCTCACTAACGGCAAGGAAGGTGCCGAGATTGTTGTGGAAGAGCCCAGCAGTTCTACTGCTTCGTCTTCAGCCGGGCTAGCGGCTTCAAGTTCGTCGAGCGGTGCAAATGTAAGTTCGTCAAGTGCCGTCACCAGCGGGATGGCGGTCCTTATGGATGGCTTGAACGGCCCGGCGAGGAACATGGGGGTTTCTTACCGGCAAGGGATGATTACGGTGCAGTACACGCTCCCCCAGAGGGACAACGTGAAAATCAGCCTGTTTACGGGTTATGGCGCCCTTGTGGCGCAAGAAATCACGGGCCGGTTGAATGCTGGAGTGCACTCGTATTCCTTTGACTTGGCTGGGCTACCTGCGGGTATGTACATCGTAAAGGTTTCCTCCGGCAGTTACCGTGAGGCAAGGCCGATTAGCATTACACGCTAAAGACTTTGCTATCGGGTCCCGAAATTATCCATGGGACACGGGGACCCGTGTTATTCCAATTTGGAATATCATTTTTTGTAAAAATAATACTATCGTGTGACATTTCTGGCGCAAAGCGGGTATATTAGAGAGGATGATTCAATTCAAGGGAGGCCTGATGTCCAACGCAAATCCGCAAATGAAACACATAGTGCTCATAACCCTGTCCGCCGCCATTGGCGGGTTTCTGTTCGGGTTTGACTCGTCCGTCATCAACGGGGCAAACGGGGCGTTAAAGGCACACTTTAACGCGACGGACTATGAACTGGCCTGGTCTGTCTCCCTGGCCCTTATTGGGGCTGCTATCGGTGCGTTTTTTGCCGGGCGGATTGCCGACGCCTTCGGCCGCGTGCGTTGCATGCTTTTTGCTTCGGATTTGTTCCTGTTGAGCGCAATCGGGTCGGGTATTCCCTTTGGCATCCCGGACTTTATCATGTGGCGTATCATCGGGGGTCTCGGCATTGGAATGGCAAGCATTATCGCACCGATCTACATTGCAGAAACTGCGCCAGCCCACTTGCGTGGACGCTTGGGCTCATTGCAACAGTTCGCTATCGTGATAGGAATTTTTGTAGCGCTCCTTTCGAACTACCTCATCGTACGCATTGCGGGTTCGGCCAACAATCCGATGTTTGGCCACATCAAGGCATGGCAGGTGATGTTCTGGGTCGAAATTATCCCGTCGGTAATCTACGGCTATGCCGCCTGGAAACTCCCCGAATCGCCCCGTTACCTGATTCACAAAGGGCTCCTGGACGAAGCCAAAAAAGTCATTGCCAAAATTAATCCCGAAGGGGTTGACGAAGAGGTCGAAAAGATTCAGGGTTCCTTCAGCAATAAAAAGCCCGCCAAGTTCACCGATTTGTTGGAGGTCATTAACAAGAAGGAGCGGATTACTCCGGTTTTGTGGGCGGGTTTGGGCCTTGCTATTTTGCAGCAGCTGGTTGGCATCAACGTTATCTTCTACTACGGCACCATGCTCTGGCAGAGTGTGGGTTTTGGTGAAAGCGACGCGTTCCTCACCAGCGTGATTTCTAGCGCCATCAACTTGGTGATGACCGTTGCCGCCATTTTGCTTGTGGACAAGCTAGGCCGTAAACCCCTTCTGCTTATCGGTAGCGTTGGCATGGCGGTGACCTTGAGTACCCTTACGATTTGCTTTATGAGTAGCGGTGGCGCAGCCCTGTCTGATTCGGCTGCCTTTGTGGCCCTGATAGCGGCAAACCTCTACATCGCCTTCTTTGCGGCGACCTGGGGCCCTGTGATGTGGGTGATGCTGGGCGAAATGTTCAACAATCGTATCCGCACTATCGCCATCGCCATTTGCGGGTTGGCCCAGTGGTTTGCAAACTTCGTGGTCACCTGGACATTCCCCGTGCTCACGGGCGAAGATGGCTTTGGCGTTGGTCCCACTTACGGTATCTATTCGTTCTTTGCCATATTCAGCATCTTCTTCGTGGCAAAGTTTATCAAGGAAACCAAGGGTAAACAGCTAGAAGATATGTAGTTACAGGAACAAATACGGTTCCTAGAAAATCCAGTAGTTGGCGCCCAACTTGAAGGAAAGGTCCTTGGCCCCGCTTAAGTCAACGAACTTACCCTTGGAATCGGGGTAAAGTTCTGTCAAACCGAAGCCTATCCTCAAGTCTACGCCAAGCTTGTCCATGACATAGTAGCCAGCACCTACGGCAATGCCAAAACCAAAGGATGTCTGTTCCACCTTTTCGGGAACGGAGTGGGTTGTTGTTCCGCCAGATACCTTGTCCGCCACTTTGGCCTTGAGAGACACTTCGCTGTTCAAGTTGAGACCCAGCTGTGGGCCGATATAGGCATAAAATTTCGGGGTGGCATTGGCCCTGACAAGCAATGGTATTTCCAAGTCCATCTGGCTAAATTCACGCTCACCCAAATCATCGTCTTGGGAGTAACTTGCATAGCGGAACAAAAGTTCTGGTGTGAAATGGATGGTGGGCGTAAGGACAATACGGCCAACGGCGCCACCTTCCAAGTCTATACCGCCCGGATTTTCGTCGTTCTCGCCACCGGACCAGTCATCTTCCAAGCCCCAGATCATGCCGTAACCGACCGCCAAACGGGCGCCCAACCCAATTGCAGGCGCGCTTGTTTTGGAGCCGGCCTCTCCGGATTCTTGTGCCAAGGCGAGCACCCCTGCACATAGGACTGCCATTACGGATGTTAGAATTTTATTCATTATTTTCTCCTCGTTAAAATTTTTGCTATTTGCCGGCAGGACGCGTCTATCTGTTGGCAAGACGTGCCGAAAAAATCTCGAAGTCCTCCGGCGTGGTAAGCTTGTCGTTCATGGCGTTCCCCTGCACAATGAAGACGTTTTCTCCAAAGAATTCCAGAATGCTGGCCTCGTCGGTGGGCGTAAAATCCAACGGTTCGCGGTCAATTCGACCATACAAGCTTTTCAAAAGCGAAACGGGTGCGGCCTGTGGTGTCTGGGCGAGCCAGACCTTCTTGCGGTCGATGGTCTTTTCCACCTTGCCGTCTTCGGCCACCTTGATGGTGTCAACAGCGGGCTTTGCCACCAGACAGGATCCTTTTTCTACCAGGGTCTTGCAAACGTTTTCGATAATATCTTTAGAAACGAAAGGCCTTGCCACATCGTGAACCAGCACGAATTCCGCCTGGTCAGAAAGGGCGTTCACACCGTTCCGTACCGATTGCCAACGTTCCGCTCCACCGACGACAAGAGTTAGTTTACTCAGGGTTTCTGCAGGCAAGGTTTTGGAAAGGCCCGATTCTCCATAAATCTGTTTTTCGAAATAATCCTTCCAGTCGGCGGGTACGGCCATCACCACCTGGCCAATTTCGTCCATGTTAAGGAACGTTTCCAAGCAGTAGAAATAAACCGGCTTGCCGTTTAGCTGCATCAGTTGTTTGGGGATGGTTCCACCCATCCGTTTTCCGATGCCACCTGCCGGGAGCACGGCGGCAAATCTACCCTTGAAAGAATCACTCATAACGTGAGAAAGTTAGTAAATATCTATCTTTGGGCTCGTATGAATACCAAGATTTACTATACCCTCACAGACGAATCGCCGTTCCTGGCGACCCAATCCCTGCTCCCCATCGTTCGCGGTTTTGCAAAGGCCGCCGACATCGATGTAGAAACCAAGAACATCTCGTTGCCGGGCCGCATTCTGGCCGCCTTCGGCAAGGCGAGCGACGACCTAGACTTTTTGGGTAAGCTTACGCTTGAACCGGACGCGAACATCATCAAGCTCCCGAACATTTCGGCTTCTGTGCCGCAGCTCAAGGCCGCCATCGCCGAACTCCAGAAGAACTGCTTTGACGTGCCCGACTATCCGGACGCTCCGGCTACGGACGAAGAGAAGGCAATCCGCGCGAAGTACGACAAGGTGAAGGGTTCCGCCGTGAACCCGGTGCTTCGCCAGGGCAACTCCGACCGTCGCGCCCCTAAGGCAGTGAAGAACTTTGCCCGCAACAACCCGCACAGCAATGGCAACTGGAACACTTCTGTAAAGACTCACGTGGCGAGCATGCAGGCCGACGACTTCTACGGCAACGAAAAGTCCATCACCATGGCCGACGCCGACACGTTCAAGATTGAATTTGTCAATGAAGCGGGCGAAGTGACGGAACTCCGTGCCGCAAAGCCGCTTCTGAAGGGCGAAATCATCGACGCCACCGTGATGCGCATGGCATCCCTCGAAAAGTTCATCGCCAATGCCATGGCCGAAGCGAAGGCGAAGGGCCTGCTGTTCTCCGTGCACCTGAAGGCTACCATGATGAAGGTCTCTGACCCGGTGCTGTTCGGTGCGTTCGTGCGCGTGTTCTTCAAGGACGTGTTCACGAAGTATGCCGACTTGTTCAAGGAACTGGGCATCGATGCCAACAACGGTCTGGGTGATTTGTACAAGCGCCTGGAAGGTAATGCTAAGGAAGCCGAAGTCCGCGCGGCCATTGACGCCGCTCTCGCTGCGGGTCCGGATCTCGCCATGGTCGATTCCGCCAAGGGCGTTACGAATTTGCATGTGCCCAGCGACGTGATTATCGACGCCTCGATGCCTGCGATGATCCGCAATTCCGGCTGCATGTGGAACAAAGAAGGCAAGCTTCAAGAGACGATCGCCTGCATTCCGGACCGCTGCTACGCCGGCATTTACGACGAGACGATTGAATTCTGCAAGCAAAACGGCGCCTTCGACCCGAAGACCATGGGCACTGTGCCGAATGTGGGCCTCATGGCTCAGGGTGCCGAAGAATACGGCAGCCACGACAAGACTTTCGTTGCAAAGGGCAAGGGCGTCATTCGTGCCGTGAACAGCAAGGGCGAAGTCCTCTTGCAGCAGAATGTAGAAACGGGCGACATTTTCCGCATGTGCCAGGCCAAGGACGCTCCGGTGCGCGACTGGGTGAAACTCGCTGTGACGCGCGCCCGCCTCAGTAACACGCCGGCGATTTTCTGGCTGGACCCGGAACGCGCTCACGACCGCGAAATCCAGAAGAAGGTGGAAGCCTACTTGCCGGAACACGACTTGAACGGCCTCGACATCAAGATTATGAGCCCGCGCAAGGCGATTGTGGAAACCATGAAGCGCGCGAAGGCCGGTCTCGATACCATCGGCGTCACGGGCAACGTAATGCGCGACTACCTCACCGACCTCTTCCCGATTCTTGAAGTCGGAACTTCCGCCAAGATGCTCAGCATCGTGCCGCTCATGGCTGGCGGCGGCCTGTACGAAACAGGGGCAGGCGGCTCTGCCCCCAAGCAGGTGCAGCAGTTCCTCGCCGAAAACTACCTCCGCTGGGATTCCCTGGGCGAATACTTCGCGCTGGTGCCCGCCTTCGAACAGGTCGCGCTGAAGGACGGCAACAAAAAGGCGAAAGTCTTGGCCGACACGCTGGACGAGGCCAACGGCAAGATTCTCGAATTCAACCGCACGCCCGCCCGCAAGATTGGCGAACTGGACAACCGCGGCTCACACTTCTACTTGGCCCTCTACTGGTCCGAGGCCCTTGCCGCCCAGAAGGATGATGCGGAACTTGCCAAGAAGTTCGCCCCGGTGGCCGACGCGTTGAAGGCCCGCGAAGCCGAAATCGTCGCCGCGTTTGCCAACCAGCAGGGCAAACCCGCCGACATCGGCGGCTATTACCTGCCCAAGGCCGAACTCCTGAAAAAATGGATGCGCCCGGTCGCCGAATTCAACGCCGTCATCGACGCGCTGTAGTTCGCCCGAAACAAGCGGTCGCCTACCCGTTGGTCTCCTGGCTACCTTCGATAATCCAGTTGCACAGTTCCAAGATTCCGTCGTAATCCGGAATGCTCTTTACAAAATCCTTGGACTTGGTCCGTTCCACAAAGCTGTTCCAGGCGTTTTCGTTCTTGGCCTTCAGGCCCAGGTGCTCTTCGATGGCGCCCTTGGTCCACACCCAGATTCCCTGGCTCCGGAGTTTCGCGTGGATACTCCGGATGGCAAATTCCGCCTCGGGCATAGACGCCATCATGGAGTAGGCCATAGAAGCGCTGATATTGCTGTGCTTGCTCACGGGGAGTCCGTTGTTCAGCCGCAGGTGATGGTGGAACGCCAGCTCCCTGAACAGGTTCCTGCAGAACTTCACGTCAGGGTCGTTGGCTTCCAAGAATCCGTCCCGAGTGGCCGTGGTAAAGGCGTAGTCCAAATCCACAATAGCCCGCACCGGCATGTCCATGGCGTTCAGCACCTGCATGCTCTTGCGGGTATTGCTCACGCCACCCTGACGCACCAGGGCACACTTGATAAGGGCAAAGGATTTTCCGGTAATGCGTTCGAACAGGGCCGGCAGCACCCGCCATTCCGTCTTGCCTTCGGTCAGCAACACATAGTCCGCAAACAAAAGTTCGTTACTGTTGCTCAAGCTGAACAGCATCTGCAGTTGGCTAGGAGCGTCTTGCACCACCTGATGCACCGCATCTTCGATACGCTTGCGCATGAAGGTACCCCGCTCTTTGTTCTTGCGGATTAAGAGAGAAGTACTCACATCTTCGCTGGTCACCATTTGGGCGCTGTGGGTCGCAAAGACAACCTGGTAACCTTCCGTAGATAAATTCTTCAGGGCCACGCGCACCAGTTCCACCGCCTGGGGGTGCAAGAACAGCTCCGGCGAATCAATCAGGAGCATGGTGCGGCTCAGGTAATGGTTGTTGTGGTGCTTCTTGATTTCGGCCAGGTAGCGGACCAGGGCCATCTGGATTGTCCTCTGGCTTCCAGCACCCATACGGCTGATATCCCGCTCAAAGCCGTCGTCTTCGTCAATCACCTTGAGGCTCGCCGTCTTCAGGAACGTGGCCAAGGTCGGAATGGGAATGTCCAGCTCCACGTGGACGCTGGGGAAAAGGGGCTTCAGCTTTTCGTTCACGTCCCGGTCAAAGGAACGGATTTCTTCGGCGCGGTTTTCTCCGTCCGGCGAAAGCAGGTCCTTGAACTTGTCCAGCACATCGTTGAATTCCCCGCCAAAGCGCCTTTCGAGAGGCTTGAAAATCTCGTGGAGCAGTTTCGAAAAAACTTCGTTCCCTTCGAAATCCCAGATGGCAATTGGCTCCGGGAACATCCGCTTGAAAGCGTGCTTGAAATTCTCGCCCACCAGAACCCAGCCCTTGCGGTTCTCGCTCTGGCGGTTTGGCGGCACCTGCACCCAGAGTTCCACGTTCTCCGCCGGCACTCCCGGCACCCGCTGCAGCTTGCGGATTTTCAGCCGGTCCCCGTTCAAAAACGGACGAATTTCCTGGGCCTTTTCCTCACCCAAACGAGTGAGCACGTTCTCCGAAATCCCCTTGAACAGACCCTCCACCTCTACAGGACGGTTCGCGTCGTCAAAGAAGGACACGTCCAGGGAAAATGGCGAAAGCAGCCAGCGGATTCCCATAAGAATATTGGTTTTACCGGCATTGTTATAGCCTATCAGGGCGGTCATGTTGTTCAGGGGAAACGTCTCCCTCTGGATAGACCGCAGGTTACAGATGGTAATTTCGGACAAGCATAAAGATTCGGGCTGCATGATTTGAATATACAATATTTTAGGGGTTAGGGGCTAGGATCCGCTATCATGGTCTCCAAAGCAGGCATATAGCGTCTGTTACCCCAAAGGGGGAAGTCTCCCCCTTGGTTGGGCCGTGCCCAACCTACCCCCTCGCCTAGGG
>CALATK010000262.1 GCA_937891805.1 uncultured Fibrobacter sp.
CGGAAATAAACCTTGGCCACGTTTCCGTTACCTCGGATATCCCCTCCAGAAATCGACAAGGAATCCATAAAGTTCTTGCCACCCCTAAAGAACACGAAGGTAGATTCCGGATTCAGTTTTTCTATTTCGGTCCCTTCGCTCAGGTTGATGACCACCATGCTGCTGTTGTCGTTCACCGTCTGCACCATGGCACTCCGAATGACCGGAGCCACCTTGTCCTCGATGCCCGCCCTCAATATGAGCTTGACTTCGTCTCCGGAATCTTCATCGATGTAGGTATAGTGGTACTTCAATGTTCCAGAATAGACCTGGTCCGTAAGCCCAGTGAAAACATCTTTCCGCAGGCCCTTCTTGTCGAACAGCACCAGAATAGAATCGTTTTTCACCAGGGGCCACACGTTTTTCATGCTGGAGACCTTATGCTCCTCGTCGCCGCCAAAAACCCAGGTCAAGGTATCGGGAACCACGTCTTCGAAAGCCTTGCTAAAGTACATCACCAGGCTATCGGGAATCCCGTTGCCGTCCACGTCGAACATCTGGGATTTTTTCACGATAGGCACGGGAGGTTCCTTGAAGTGGATTTCCCGCCACACCAGCTGGTTTCCGATTCCAGGGCCCGACACGGTAAAGTTGGCGTCCACCATGGCGGAGTCGCCCATGACGTAGAACTTCGCGTATCCGGCCGAATCCGTTTCAAGGGTGTCCACCAATTCCATTTTTTCATTCATGAAGCTGATGGGGAAATCCGAATGGAAAATCACCTTCTCTTTGCAGTTCACCTTGGTCAGGTCTTCCATCTCCCCGCAAGGGGTCTTGCCGAACAGCAGGGCGATTTGTAGCGGGACCGTATCCGGATAGGCGGCAAAGGCCCAGAGGGTGTCGTTCTTGCGCCCTTCGGCCCCGAGAGAATCGCCCCGCAGGGTAAGCCCCTTGGAATCCATCAGCAGGGAATCGGACAAGTGGAATACGTTTACAAAGGCAATGTCCGGCAGGGGATATTCCGGCACCGTGAATTTAATAATCTGCTTTTGCGTCAGGTCAGAGGCCAGATAGCAGGTCAGCACGTAATTGCCGGGCGCAAGAGTTCTCGAATTCACGAACGCGCTGGTATCTACCCAGAACCCCGCCATGTTTTCGTTGATAAAAATACCGCCGTAATTCAGCCCCGGTTCCAAGAGAACTCCTTCCATAGGCAGGCTACCGCCTGTCAGGCGGAAAATTGACTGGGCAACTGTGGTGTCGATTTTTGTAATGCTGGACACATCGCAACTAAGGGACTCGTCCATCAGCAACTGCAAGAGTTCGTACTCGATAATGCCCTTGTCGTTTTTCTTTTCTACCGGGAAATACGTCTTCTGGGTCTGCAGGTTGATGGAGGTACGCATCTTGAAGTTGGAACCGGTAGCGTTACGCTCCGAGAAGAAAATATGGAAGGGGTATTCCTCGCCTTCGGTGAGCTTCAGGGTATCCAGGTTCACGGCCCCTTCTTCGGGGTTGTGGCAGCCGCCAATATCCACCACCAGCTTGTTGTTGATGTACACCCACACGTCATCGTCACCGCGGAACTCGAAATACTGCCCCTTGATATACTTGAAACTCGCCGTAATCTTCATGGAGAAACTGTAGTTGTGCTTGCAGCCCTGGATATCATGGTCATATTTCGGATTCTTGACGGTCCTTGCGGAATCCAGATATTCCAAATCGTCTATCGGGTAGAAACCGGGATTGACAGGATCGTTGCAATCGTTGGGGTTGGTAATGTCCGCAAGCCAAAAGCCCTCTTCATCCAACTTCAGGTCAATATCGCGACACACCGCATTGGTGTACTTTTTGCCGGCCTTGTCGGTGGCCACCACCTCGGGGACAAACCAGCGTTCAATCTCGCGGGCTGCCGAACAAATCGCCCAGGGAAATTCCGTAGAATCCACCCGCACCGGATGTCCGTTTACCAGTTCCGGCTTCACCATACCCTTCGCCACACCGCCGCAGGTCTTGAGCGTATCGAGCTTGCCGTCCTTGTAATCGTAGACCTTCGTGTAGTCATTGCCACCGTAGATTCCGCCAAAGTCCACGTCTATGCTGTCGGCAAAGGATTCTCCCGCCCAGTCCAGCACCATGGCCGAAATCTTCAAGGTCGGGCAAATTCCCAGGCGACCCGGGAACTTTTCGCTGAACCTGGGGCCGCTACTGGACAGCGGGTAAGGGTAAACCCAGACCGTATCGTGGAGAGCCATCATGGAATCCAAAGAAATCGGGGTCCCGAGACCGTTGCCCTCGCCCATGGTTCCTTCCAGGCTGTAGTTATCCAGCCCGAAGGTCTGCTTAAAGTGAACATCCCAGCTTTCCGCATGCTTGTAATAGGTGCCCTGGTACCAGCCGCAGGTATCCGTCTGGGTGGAATCGTAGGGGTTCGCTCCCACCGGTCCCATCTTGATGGTATCGTTTTCCACAATCATCGAGGGCGTCATGTTGTCCCAAGGGCTCATCAAGCGAACCACCTTGGGCTCCGGCGGAGTAAACTGCAAATCAAGCCGGCCTTCGCTAGAAGTATAGAGCCAGCTCTCGTAGACACCCAGCGGGAACAGCGTCGACGCCTGCGGGCGCTGGGCGTCCGAGAAATACACCACCTGGGGCCATTCGTTCTGACGACGGTAAATATTGAACAGGGCCGACGGGGAACCCCAATTTGCGGACTTGACTGTCGCCGGTGCAAAATCATAGTGGTACCAGTAAGGGTAAGAATCCTTCTCCGTCGCGACGGGATTGTTCAAGATGTTATTGCCGACGGAAATATACACCGCGCTGTCGCGGAAGCTGGTGTTGGTTCTCCAGGGGTGGTAGATGTGCAACACGTAGGTCGAATCGAAACATGTCCCGAGACTCCCTATGGAGTAAGTAACCTTCGGCGTCGCAGCCGTTCCGTCTACAAAAATCGTGTCGTGGCCGTTCAAATGCGTGCCCAGGTCCAGCACACCTTTTGCAGGTGTGGTCATGTAGGGAGTCCGGTGCCGCATAAAAAATCCCGACTGCAACGGATTCCGCTTCATCACCGCTGGCGACAATGCCGCATAGAACCAGCCGCACTTGGTGGCATCGTCCATGGCAAAGCGCATCATCACCGTATCTTTGGCAAGAATCAGGTCGGGCAAAGCCTTGTTGCCCCAGGGGCTCTTGAACCAAACCATCTTGGAACCCGGAGCCACAAAGGAAACCGTGTACGACATGTCCGACGTATTCGTGTAGAGCCAGAGTTCTTTTTCGACTCCGAAAAACGGGACAATCTTTATATCACCAGCTTCGGTCCAAGCCACCTTGTTATTGTTGTTGAAATTCTGGTCGGCAGTATTAGGGTAAAGCGCGACGCTGAAAGTCTCCCACTCCTGAAAATCGGAGACGTTCTTGCTCCAGGTATAGCTGAACCAGCCGTCTCCCTCGTCGGTCATGATGGTCTTCGATGAAGAACCGTATTCCGCATTGTAGCTAGAGGTTCCGCCCAGTATGTGCAACACATACCCGGATTTCGAGGCGTCGTTACGCCAGGGCGATTGAATATGCACCGTAAGGTTGGCGAAAGAACAGACTGCCGCCACCAGCAAAAACAAGCCTAGAAGCTTTTTTCCCATTACACTTCCCACAAAAATTTAGGACAAAAGATAGTAAAAATAGGGGCTAGGGTCTAGGATCTAGGGGCTAGGGACTGGGGAATGAAGCCCGAGAAACGTCATCCTCGCGAAGGCGAGGATCCGCTTGAGTAAGAAAGTATG
>CALATK010000263.1 GCA_937891805.1 uncultured Fibrobacter sp.
CGCAGCTTCCTCCGCAGCGGGTGCGTCGCGTTTCCGTGGAAAATTCCGTTCCCGAAAGTCTGGTGCGTCGGTGGTTCGACATCTACGGGGCGGATCGTGCCGAAGCCCTTGCGAAGGCTACTCTGGAGCGCCCCTCCGAATGGCTCCGGGTGAATTTGCAGAAGACGACGGTAGAGGCGCTTGTCAAGAAATTGAGTTTGACATTAAATTTCGAAATCCGAAATCCGAATTCCGAATTGG
The DNA here is from genome assembly GCA_937891805.1 of uncultured Fibrobacter sp. GTDB lineage: Bacteria > Fibrobacterota > Fibrobacteria > Fibrobacterales > Fibrobacteraceae > Fibrobacter. The sequence continues at coordinate 241 of CALATK010000263.1, forward strand.
TTTACGACCGTTACATTCAAGTGCCGACCGATGCAAAACTCAAGCCCATTCTGGAATCGGAATCTTTTGCCAACGGCGAATTCAGCCTGCAGAACCCGGCCGCCTATGAGGTGGTGAAACTGCTGGACTTAAAGCCCGGCCAAAAAGTCTGGGACGCCTGTGCCGCCCCCGGCGGAAAGTCCGCGCTGATGGCCGAGATGGAACCGACTTTGGATATTCTTGCCAGTGATGTTTCGGAGTTCCGCGTGGAAAAGATGCAGGACTTGCTGGACCGCCTGGGCCTTGTGAACGTGCATCTCGAATGCGTCGACGCAAATTCTGAATTCCGAATTCCGAATTCTGAATTTGACCGCATCCTCCTGGACGTCCCTTGCAGCAATATGGGAGTCATCGCCCGCCGTCCGGAATCGAAATACAGGATTACGCCGGAGTCCGTGAAGGAACTTGCGGAACTGCAGTCCAGGCTGCTTGCGTCGGCGTCGCAGGTGCTGAAAGCGGGCGGCATTCTGGTCTATGCCACCTGTAGCCCCGACCCTATGGAAACGACCCAGGTGGTGAACCGCTTTGTCAAGGAACATCCTGAATTCGAGAAGGTGGGGGAACCGGTGTACCCCGGTGTAGAGGATTCCCGCTTTGACGGATTCTTTGCACAGGCTCTGAGGCGGAAGGGGTAGTGAATGTTTGTTTGGATGAAAACCATAGTCCTGGTTCTTGCGGTTGCCGGTTTTGCCCTGGCACAGTCCTTGCCCGATTCGTCAAAAGTATTGCCTTCGCCTGATTCGTCAAAAGTTCAGGACGTAGCCTTTTCCAACCTCTACGTTTCTATCGAAGGTGGCGAGAAATACCCCTTCGGCGACTTGGTGGATGCGGTGGACAATGCGTTTTATGCGGGCCTGGGAGTCCGCTATACCTACTGGGAAGATTTCGACGGAATCATTCTTTTCCAGTACGCCTACTTTGAACCTCACGGAAAAGCGCCCCGCATCAACGGCGTCCACGAGGCTAGCGGAAAACTGGGACTGGATTACCGTTGGCGCCTGATTTCGCCCATTGCTTTTGGAGCCGGGTTCCTTTGCAACTGGACTCGTGCCGATTACGAAGGCGACAAGGAAGATTTTGATTTTGGTCATGACCCTGGAGCGACCCTGACGGACAACGAGACGGAATTCGGCTGGTTTGCCCGTCTGAACTTGCCGATTTTCACGCTGAATAATTATCGTGCTGGCATGAACGTGCTGTGGGAACAGCTGTGGACCCTGCCGGAACGCTCTAACATGTTGACTATAGGATTCTACGTTGAAAGGAGGATTTGGTAATGCTCTCCTTTGTAAGCGGAAATTCTTTGACGAAAGTTGCGGGTGCGGTCATATTCTGTGCCGTTGCCACCATTGCCGCCGTCGATGCCGAAATGGAAGGCATGGAAGTGGACCAACGGGACGACGGGACATTCCTGGTCGGTAGCCCCACCTTCTATTTTGATCGCGCCCTCGGCAGTGGCGGACTCCATTCCGAAAGTGAACTGTGGAGTCCTTCAAAGATCAGGCAGCGCCTGCTGTTCAACCGCCTGTCCGTCTTGCCCAGCTGGGATGTGTTGCCGCCGTCGGTCTGGCTCAAGACCGGAAACGAACTGGGCGACCTGATTTACCAGGACTTTATCACCACCGAAGACAGGCCCAAGAACAGGACCCCTATTCTGGAAGGTGGTTTCCGTAGCCCCAGTTTCAAGGGATTCTGGGTGACGGCCCGGGGTTTCCAGGACGACCATTTTTCTACAAGGACTTTCTCTTATCGAAAAAAAATGGTAGATAGCGAATTCGCCCTTTTCGGTGAAAACTATCCCATGTTCAGTTCCGTATATGCGGGGGCAGGTTATACAGGCTCCAAGCTGAACGTGTCCGCGTTGGCAGGGGAGGAATACCTGTGGCTTTTCTACGAAAGTTCCCGCTGGATTCCCGTGCATTACAAGCCGAGGGTCGAGACCCGTTTGGACTATGGAAAACTGGCCGCTACCGTCGTTTACGAAGACGCCGAGTATCAGAACAAGAAAAAGAAGGAGGCGGGTAGTCGCAAGGAATGGAATGGCTCTTTGCGCTATGGCTGCGGGGATGCCTGCCGCAAGGGATTCTTGCATCTTTCCGCAGGGGTGGCTTTCCGGGCAGTTGACGATGACGGCACGGTTTACAGTTCCCTGGAAGATGACCGGGTGCTGCTTCCCTTTATGGAAATGGGTTTCAGTGTTGGGAACCGTTTTGCGGCCCGCGCCTCCTTTGCCGTAAACGACAGGGACTGGCTGGTGCAGGACAGCATTGAGTTCAGCCCAGCGGTTCCTGCAAAGTCGGGAATAACCGTAGGCGTGAAAAACATTTCGGGAACCCGCCTGAACCCTATGGCAGATACCAGGGAGTTTTTTGACGGCGACACCATCTCCCTGACGGCGGACGGCCGGATGGACCTGGTGCAGGGCTATGCCACCTTTACGGATACCGTGGGCAATCTGGAAATGGGTGGTCGCGGGAGTTTCTGGGCGGAATACGGTGCGGAAACGTTTGACGTGGAGAAATACGTGGTGGACGACATCATGGTCTACCGCCACGGCGATGTGGATCGTATCAACGATTGGATCAAGGGCGTGACCGGGGAACTCTGGATGAGCATTTGGTACAAGGAAATGTTCGCTTTCAAGGCGCTGGGCGGTTTCGAGCGGATCGACGGCGAAGAAAAGCGTTTCGAGGTGACCCCTGCGGAATATTTTGCGTCGTTCTCGGCGGACTGGCTCTTGCGAAAGAGTTTCAGGATTTCCCATTCCCTGCGCTACAGGAGTGACGCCCAATGGAACTTGCGGAGCCGCGACCCGCTGGTCATCAAGGGCGATTGGTATTGGGACGCCACTTTTGAACAGCAGTTCCCCAAACAGGGGCTTTACCTGACAGGAACATTGCTTCATGTGATTGGCGACGAAGTGGTGGAAACGCCCAACGGCGCCGAAAACCACCTACGGTTTATCTGTAAAGTCAAAAAGACGTTTTAGATCTTGACTACCGCGTCATGCTGAATGCGAAGCATGAAGCATCCAGTCTCGAAGTCTTGCTGACGAAGGACTGCATTTGTATTGTATGGTTTGAACGCCTGGCCTGGATCCTTCACTCCGTGCCCATCGGCACTTTGTTCAGGATGACGAATGTAAGTGTTCTAGCGCCTTCAAACAGAAACTGCTGGCGAAAAATTCTTTTGCCTTTTCTAACGTAATCCACCGAATGTCTGGTGCCGTGCGCTTGGGGGCTTTTGTACTGAGCAAAATGTACAGCACGTCGCATTCCATCTTGTGGACGGTGATGCTGTGACGGAACTTGCCGATGTTCTCGACGGACAGGACCTTGTCGGCATCGATGTACCGTTCTGCCTGGGCGGGGAACCCGGCGGTGGCGTTTCGCGGGCTTTCAAAGTGGGGGAGGGTGAACTGGTTCTTGAAGAATTTTTGCCCGCCGTGGACGGCAAGAATTTTATGGTCGGTACTTTCCACAATCAAGACCGTGCCGTGCCAGTCTTTTTGCATGTGCTTTTTGCTGGGCGGAAATTCGGCGCTCCGGTTTTCTAGATGTGCCCGGCAGGCATTTTGTAGCGGGCAGTTGCAGCAGTCGGGATTTTTTACCTTGCAGACGGTACGGCCCAGTTCCATCAAGGCCTCGTTGTGCATGTAGGCCTTAGGGCTGTCCGCCACTTCCCGTGCGTAATCCCAGTAAATTTCCGACGCACTTTGGATTTGCTTATTGGTTGTCATGCCCGATTTAGTCGGGCATCTCCTTTTTTCCAGCTTGTCCGTCGGCAAAAAGTCCAGCGCGTGCAATCTCGAAAAAATCCGCACCAAGTTCCCGTCCAGAATCGCTTCCCGCTGGTGGTAGGCGAGGCTTAAAATCGCCCCTGCGGTGTAAGCGCCGATTCCCGGCAGTGCTTCCAGTTCCCTGCGGGTGACCGGAAGAGTCTTCTTATGGACCCTATCGGAGCTTCGCTCCTCCAGGGTGACAGCCTTTGCCGTCTTCAAAATGTTCCTTGCCCGGCTGTAATCCCCAAGCCCTTGCCAATAATTGAACACTTCTTCTTCGTTTGCCTTGGCCAGCGTTTCAACATCGGGAAACCGTTTCATCCAGCGGATAAAATATTCCCGCACTGTGGCAACCTGGGTCTGCTGCAGCATGGTCTCGCTAATCCACACGGCGTATGGGTCCCGCAGTGTGTCCAAGTCGGCAGGCCGCCAGGGTAACTGTGCAGCGTTCTTCTTGAACCATTCTCGTAACCGCTTTAGCGAATTGGAATCCATTACTGACAACTTCCGTATTTTCCGACAGAGGTTATGGCGAAAGAGCTCGTATAGGAAGTGGTATTTTTCCAGGTGAGCCGGATGGTTTTGACCGCAGTCAAGAAGGAGCCTTTCTCAAGGATTTCTTTTCCTGTTTCCCCTAGCGGCTTGAATTCGCTCCACGGTATATTTGCCAAATCGCTGCTTGTGCTAAAGTTGGCTATATAGGAATCAATGGATATAGAGTCCTCAAAGATGAGTTCAAGAGTGAGGAGCGTTTCTGGAATTTTGTAGGTTAGGCAAATTCCATCCCAGGCAGAAATGTCCGTTCCTGTTTTTTTCCCATTATCTATGTTAAAGAAGAGTCCCGCATAGGGGTTGCTGTAATTGCTGTTGTCTAGGCTCACTAATCCGCATATACCGTCACAGAGCTTATCGGTGGGTTCGATTATGACTAAGGATTTTCCACCATTTTCCTGGTCGCTGAAGGATTGCCAAAAATCGGAAGTCCCAGAGCCGTTTTTGCCGCACCAGAGGTCTCCGCATCCATCCTCCGTTTTTTCTGTGGACGAAGAACTTCCATTTCCGTATCCGCTGTTGTTTGCTTTGTAGTCACTGCAATTGGACAATTCGGAATACGGTACCCAGCCTCCATATTCTTCGCAAACAAAGATTACGTGGTAGGCTTCTTCATATAGAGTCCTTCCAATTGTAGAGGAATTGCAGTCAAAGTCCTCATAAAATCCGTGCTCATCGCAATCCCCGGGGTCAGCGGTCCATATATTGTTGGGGTCGGCGTAATCGGGGTCGTGGTGTTCGTTATGCCCTTTTTCTTCGTCTTCCCCCTCGCAACTACCGGCAAAACATTCCAGGGCAGAAATGTCGTTTTCTGCACCGCTGCACCCGCAGAGCGTAATTGAACACAGCAAAGCCAAACCGGCTGCGCATCCCGTAAAGAATTTTAGGTTGGTTGTATTCATTTGGCACCTCTCTATTCTTTAGAATGCGAAGAATATGCCTATGCGAGGCACAATGTTCAAACCGGTGGTATTGTACCAGAAAAACCTGATGTCGTCACCTTCGCTAAAGGCCTCCAGTTCTTTTATTTCGTCAGAATAGTTTGAATATTGAGACGACGCCATGGCTCTTGCGCTATCTTCAAGTCCGTCGGGGGCATCAGAGCTGGACATCAATGCGCCTACGCCAATCATGTTGGTGGTAATGTCGACTCCGGCCAGCAAGCCAAAGCTTTTGGTGAATTGGTAACCTATGACCAAGTCGCCTCCAAGTTCCAGATCCAGGTTGTGCGCTGTATATTTCAATTCAAGGTTGGTTCTGGATATTTCGTCGGGCATATCAAGGTTTTGGAACATCTGGAAGTCGCCAAGCTTCTTTTTGAACACGGCCTTTTGCATCTTGTAGTCAAAGGCGAAAATCATGTGGATGGCCAATATGAAACGGTCCGTAAGTGGAGATATGCCAAAGCCAAATTTGAAGTTGGCGTCAAGCCCGTTGAACTCGATGTTCTTTTTTCCGCCACCGTCCCATTCGCTCATGATGTAGCTGATGCCAAGGCCCACCACCGAGGAATACAGGCTCTCTTCAACGCGGACGCGGTTCCAGTTGATGCCAAATCCAAAGTGGCTGGCGTCTACATCGTAATCGGGGCTTTTTAGACCGTAGGTTTCGGACTGGATGGGAATGGAAAAGTTAAAACTTTGCAGACTCTTGTAGTCCTTTTTCTCCTCTTTTTTTGCCGTACTGTCGGCTTCTTTGCAGCAGCACCCGTCATTTGAATTCTCCGCAGGGGGAGCGTAGCCAAAATAGCCATAGAATCCCTCGGGCGGTTTTCCGTAGCCCTGCACATATGTCTGCTGGGGAGGTTCGTAGGTAGGGGCCGGTTCTACGTAAGGCTGCACGGGTGCTTCCTGGGCGGAGTTCTGTTGCTGTGCGGCGACAGGAGTCTGCTCGGCATAAACTGGCTGGGATTCAACAGCGGCAGGCTGTTCGGTGGCAATTGCGGACTGTTCAACAACAGGCTCGCTTGCAGGAGCCTGCTCAACGATTGCCGGTTGCTGCTCTGTAACATCAGCTTCGTTTACTTGTCCAAAGGCAACACTAGAAAACGACAAAATAGTCGTTAATAGGAATAGAACTTTTTTTTGGGACATTGGCGCTCCCCAGTCGTTTATATCTTGAATAAAATAAGTTAATTTGTCGCTTTTCGGAATAGAAAAAAACTCGTGGATACTCTAACTCGGAATATTCGCGAACTCACAGCCCGTAAGCTTCTTTTTTCAACTTGCGGAAATATTCGAACTGGGCCTTGGTGGAACTTTCCATGGTGTACTTGAGGCTGCGCTCATGGGCCACCTCGCGCATCTTGGCGTAGGTCTCGGGCTCTTCCAGGTAAATCCGGCGGCATTCTTCCAGGGCGTTCAGCCAGGCGTCTTCGTCAATCGGTAGAATGCGGCCTGCGGCCTCGTCCATCACGATGTCGTGGGGTCCGCCGTAGTCGCTGACCAACGCAGGGGTGCCTGTGGACATGGCCTCTACCACTACGTTTCCGAAGGTGTCGGTAGTGCTCGGGAAAAGGAAAAAGTCGGAATCGGCGTAGAGGCCAGCCAGGGTCTCTCCGCCCTGCTCTCCTGCAAAGTGCACGCTTTCGTCGCCTTCGTAGAACTTCTTGATTTCTTCCAGATACCAGCCGTAGCCTACATACATGAGTTCCACGTCGCTATGCAGGGCGGCAAACTTTTTCCACACCCGGTTCAAGAATTCCAGGTTCTTTTCCTTGGAAATGCGCCCGATAAAGGAGAAGCGGACCTTGCGCGCGTTCCCGACCTGAGTTGCTGTATTTCCGGCCTGCGTTGCGTCGTTCCCGTTGAACTTTTCCCAGGTGCCCTTGCCACGCATGTCGGGGGAGAACTTTTCTAGCGGGAGCCCCCGGGGCAGAATCTGCACCTTGTTCTCGGGAACCTTCAGCTGCGTGGTAAGGATTTTTGCGTAGTCCTTGCAGGGGCTTACCACGGGCCTTGTCATGCCGTAGAAAATCTGCATGAGCCAGAGCACGTACTTGTGCATCCACTTCGCCTTCACCAGGGTCTTGGTGTATGTGGGCACGTCGGTACGGTAGTGGCTGAACACCTTGATTCCTGCCACCTTGGCGCAGAAACATACCAGCCAGGCGCCGGGGCTCGGCGTTTCGAATTCTATCAGGTCAACGGGGTAGCGCTTGAGCAGCCTGAGTACCGGGCCAATTCTGGGGATGGCCAGTTCGCTGTTGGCGTACCCCAGCTGTTCCATGCTG
>CALATK010000264.1 GCA_937891805.1 uncultured Fibrobacter sp.
ATATTCATTTGCTCCGAAAGTCCGATGACCTAGATGCCATGAACAGAGACTTCTTTTTGGCCAATGTGGCTATCAGCGTGTTGGTGATGGTCGGACTTATTGTGTGGATTTGTATGGGAGGTGACGTCGATGCCCTTTATTAAACGTCCCGACGGAAAGTTTAGCACCGAAGACAAAATCAAGATGTTTCAGCAGATGGGCTCCGTAAGCGCCGTTATTGCCTTGGTATTGATTGTCCTGATTGAAACGGGTGTTGCCGGCGAACAGAAGCCTTTGGCCGAAATGGGACTTACCGCCATGATTGTGGTGCTGGCCGTTTCCCTTGGCGGAAGCCTTTACTTTAAGCGGAAACAGTAGTTATATTTCCAGATCTGCGGAATATACCGTCTCTACGCTGCCATCGTCGCATTGAAACTGTAGGCTGCCGTCATCGTTCATATCGATGATGCAGCCTGTTTTTTTGGTGATGCCCGCACCGCCGTCGCGATTCTGGTCGGTGCAGCGGTTATTTACGACGATGGTGCCCCGAGTTCCGATGAACTGGTCCATCTTGCGCCAGGCGACGACCCAAGGGCGGATGCCGAATGCCTTGAATTGTCCGATGGCCCGTTCCAGATTTGCTACGAGCATTTGTAGGAGCTTTTCGCGGTTGATGTTTTGTCCGCATATATTCTTGAGCGTCGTAACGGCTCGACCCAAATGGGCGTAATCAGCCGGATCGCTGTTCACGTTGATGCCGACTCCCATGCTGACAGCGGGCCTCGGCGTTCCATCGGCACATTTTGCGTAAACTACTTCTGCCAGAATTCCGCAGAACTTGTGCTTACCGCAGAGGATGTCGTTTGGCCACTTGACAGTTACCTTTCCGATTGTCATGTTGCCAAGCCCCTGGCTGTTGAAATCGTCCTGCAAGCTCTTGAAAACTTCGGCAAAGGTAAGGGCTGCCACCTGGGTGATTTGCGGTGCAGAAGAAAGAGAAATTTCTTCTAGCGGTATCAGGATGTTGAAATAGAGGTTCCTGCCGGCGGGGGAGTCCCAGGTGCGTTGGTGCCTGCCCCGGCCTGCGGTCTGTGTGTCGGCTACAATTAGAGTGCCGGAGGCAATTTCCCCTGTGGCGGCCTTTGCCTTCATTAGGGAATGGGTGCTTTCTAGCGCTTCAAAAAGCAGGGCGGGCGCATTGCCGAAACCTGTGAGTTGCCAATCCGTGAATTTGCGTTCAGATATATACATGTTAGGCGTCAATTCCGAATTCTGAAATCCGAATTCCGAATCACTCCTCGTCCTCTTGCTGCTCCTGCAGCTCCTTCAGGGCTTCTTCGGGGAAGATTGCGAAGAACTCCCGCTTGCGGTCTTCGAACAGCTGCAATATGCGCTCCTGTTCAAACTGCTCGCGGTCGATGTTCTGCATAAAGAATTCGTCACGGGCGAAATCCCTAGTGGTCATCATCTTCTTGATGTCTTCGGAAAGGTCCACCATGTCCCACAAGATATAGTAAGAGCCAACATCTAGACTACCGAAGATGTCCACGTTGAGTATAACCGTGTTGGCCTTGCTGGAATCCACCAGTTGGATATTGGATTCCCGCTTTTCGGGGCGAAAAATCTGCACGTCACTTACGGGCTTGGACAAGTCCTGAGCCCAAATACTTGCCGAAAGGGCAAGCATAAACAATAAAATAAAATGCAGATTTTTAAAGTTCATAGAGATAATATACAATCAAAACGTCATTAATCCAAATAACTGTAATTTGTAGTGATTATAAATACCTTAAATTGCCAGCGGCATCCAGGGTTTCACCACATCTATCGACTTGAGCATTCCCTGTTTTTGACGGCGGATGGCCGCAGCGGCAATCATGGCGCCGTTGTCGGTACTGAGGCTGCGGTCCGGAATGCAGAAACGCACCCCGTGCTTTTGGCAATAATCCAGGAGTCTCGTGCGGAGCCAGGCGTTGGCGCTTACGCCGCCTCCCATGACCAGGGTTTTCATCTTGGTCTTCTTGAGGGCGTTGATGGTCTTGGTAACAAGGCTATCCACGATGGCGTCTTCCAGGGAGGCGCAAATGTCACCCAGATTTTTCTGGATGTATTCGGGGTCGTGAGTTTCGGTATAGCGGAGTACTGCGGTCTTGAGCCCGCTGAAAGAAAACTCGCAGCTGTCGTGGGTGTGGAGCGCCCGCGGGAATTCCACGAATTTGCGGTTACCGTTTTGCCCAAGCTTGCTGATGGTGGCGCCTGCCGGGTACTTGAGACCGATGAGCTTTCCGCACTTGTCGAAGGCTTCCCCCGCGGCGTCGTCCCGGGTGCGTCCGATGCTGGTGTACTTGAATCCCGGTTCTTCCAGTACCAGTTCCGTATGTCCGCCCGAAACGGTTAGCGTCAAGAAAGGCGGTTCGATGTCGGGGTTCGAAAGCCAGGCGGCGGCCAGGTGTCCTTCCAGGTGGTTCATGCCGTAGGCAGGGATGTTCAAGTCCCGTGCAAGGCCTTTGGCAAAGCTTGCACCCACCAGCAAGGGACCCATGAGCCCCGGTCCCGTGGTGTAGGCGATGGCGTCGATATCGGTGAGCTTGATGCCTGCTTCCTTGACGGCGGCTTCGGCGATGGGAGCAATCTTTTGCAGGTGGGCCCGAGCGGCAATTTCTGGAACGACACCGCCATAGAGGGCGTGTTCGTCAATCTGGCTATAGAGCGGGTTAGAAAGGACCTTCAGGGGTTCGTCTTGCAGCACGGCGCAGGCGGTTTCGTCGCAGCTGGATTCGATGCCGAGCCAGAGCATTATTCCTCTTCTCCTAGGGAATCCACAGGCGCTGCGGCGACTTCGGTCTTGACCAGTTTCACCTTGTCGGGCACAAGCTCGTAGCCCTTGATGGACATTTCCCGGTTCACGGAAGAAGGCAGGTTCATCTTGACCGTAGGCGCGAGGCTATCTACGTCTTCAATGGCAAAACGGTTGATTTCTACAAAGAGCTGAAGATTCTGGGACGTGATGGAATCCAGCACGTTCTGGCCGCCGGTAATCTTGATGGATACCGTGTCGGGAGAGAGTTTTGCTTCGTCTTTGTTGTAACGCCCGATAAGATGCACCGGAATTTTCTGGAAGGTCTTGCTTTCCAGCTTTTGGATATCGATGTTCATGATGACGCTGGAATCGCTGGGCGTCACGTAGGCGGGGAATGTTTCCAGGTTCAGGGCTACCTTGAAATTGTCGTTGGCGGTGAGGCTGTCGAACCGCACGGAATCCGTGGGGATTTCGAAGATGCGGGTTAGGGCGTCCCTCGCGCCGGATACGCGAATCTGCTCGGGAGTGATTTTCGGAACGTCCGTCATGATGTAGCCGGGCGCCGGGTCGAAGGTCACGTTGGACTTGACGGGAATGTTCCTCTCGATGCGGGTGTCAAGATCCAGGTCCAGAAACAGGAGCTGGTTCGACGGTTCTACGAACTCCACGTTAGGAAAATTCGGTGCCGAAAAATTCCTGGCACCGATGTGCCTGCGGGTGGCGCCCAGTTCCGCCTCTTGCAGGTCGATGACAATGGAGACCGCGTTGGAATCCTTGTTCATGTAATTCCAGCGCATGCGGATAAGGTCGAAGGCCGGACCCTTGACGGTAATGGGCAAGGTGTGGGGCGGCTTGGAGGCTACTGCCAGGAGTTCGGGCAACCGGACCAGCTTGACGGGAACCTCCATGGTAATTTGAAAGTCCTTGGTGGACATGACAAAAAACCAGAAGCCGATTCCGAACAGGAAGGCCATTATCTTCAATCCGATATTATTCATAGCAGTACCGTGATAAACACTAGCAAATTTAATTATATTCGGGCGGTGCTAGGACAATTAGGCTACTTAATATCTGAATCATTTCGGGGGCTGAAACAGCACCGCACCGTGGTGCTGCCGTCCCTGGTGACCATCTTTCTGTGTTCTGTCTTGCTGGCGGGCTCCCTGACCTCCTTCGGGGGCGTGGTGAAGCTTCTTTCGGCGGAGAAGGCCCTCTATACGGTGGAGGCGTTCTTGCCCAAGACGGTGAGTGCCGATTCCATCAAGGCCATCTCGGAAAATCTGCTCCATACCAAGCGGGTGGAATCCGTCGAATACGTGAGCGCCGATTCGGCCTTGGCGGATTTCCGCAGGCATTTTTCGGGAGAGATGCTGGACCTGGTAGAAGGTAACCCCCTTCCGCCTTTTTTCCGGGTGAAACTGAAAGAGGACGCCCACAACCCGGTGGACCTGATGGAAGTCCGTACGGAACTTTTCCGCAAGGGCTATTTCGAAGAAGTCCAGGCCCCCATCGAATGGGCGGAACGCATTGCCAAGTGGAAATTCAAGATGGTGTTCTGGCCCCTGTGCCTGAGCGTGCTGTTGCTTGCCACCCTTTCTTTGATTATCTGCAATTCGGTGCGGCTGTCCCTTTTCTCCAGGCAGCTTTTGGTAGAAAACATGAAATACACCGGCGGGAGCCCCTTCTTTATTGAGTTCCCCTTTGTGCTGGAAGGCCTGATTCTTGGACTTGTGGGTAGCGGTCTTGCGGTAACCCTCTTGGCGGTTCTTGTAAACGCTATCGGAAACGCGATTCCTGTGGTGGCAAACAACAGGAGCGGTCTTGGGCTCATGCTTGCAGGCGTGGTGGCGCTGGTGACGGTCCTTTCGGCCTACTTCAGCTACAGGACGGTGCGCAGGTTCTTGACGGTGAAGAATTTTGAGCAGGAATAAGATGCGGATTCTTTCCATCATCTTGTGTCTTTTGGTGGGGCTCTCTTTCGGAGCGCCTAAAAAGACCGATGCCCAAATTAAGGAACAGCGCACGGCCCTCAAGAAATTGGAGACGGACCTGGCCAAGAAACGCAAGGAACTGGCCTTGCTGGAAACCGAAGAAAAGGGCGTGCTCAACACCATCTCCCTTTTGGACCAGAACCTGAACCAGACCAGGACCTATATCCAGGAACTTTCCAAGAGTGAAATCCTGGTGCAGGGGGCGGTGCGGCAACTTTCCCGGGACCTGGATTCTCTGGACCGGCAAATCCGGGAACGCAAGGAAGTCATGCGTAAACGCATCCGGACCCTGTACGAAAAGGGTCGGAGCAGCGAAGCCGAAGTCCTGTACGGCCTGCTGACGCAGAAGGGGAATCCCGAGCGGCAGGTATACTGGGTCCATCATCTGCTTTATCAGGACCAGGAACAGGTGAACACCCTGCTTAGGCTCATGCGGGAACGCGACGAAAAGAAAAAGCAGGAGATTAGCCACCTGCAAGAGCTTTCCCAGCTGCGCCACAAGAAGAACGCCGAAGAAAAGGGCCTGGTGACCCAGATGAGCGGGCAAGAGAAAATGCTCCTTTCGTTGAAGCACGACAAGGCCATGCAGCGTCGCGCCCTGGAAGAATTCGAACGGAACCAGAAGACCATGCTTGCGTTGATCAAGAAGTTGGAAGAGAAGCGCAAGAAGGAGCTGGCCGCCGCCAAGAAAGCCGAAGCGGAACGCAAGGCGAAGAAGGCCAAGGAAAAGAAGAAAAAGGCGAAAGAGAAAGTGGTGGAAAAACCGAAGCCCACGGTGACCACCACTCTCAAGGGCCCTAAGTGCATGCCGCTGGAAGGCGAAGTCATCAGCCGTTACGGCCTGCAGGAACACCCCGTGCTCCATATCGCGACCCGTAACCTGGGTATCGAAATCCGTGGCAAGCGGGGCAAGATGGTAAAGGCTGCCGCTCCCGGTACGGTGGTAATGGTCTCCGAAATCGACGGCCGTGGTCCGTCGGTAATTATCGAACACGAAGGCGGAACCTACTCCGTTTACGGACACCTCCGTACGATTCGCGTCCAGGAGGGCAAAGTGGTGCAGAAATGCGAAGAAATCGGCGAAGTAGGCGATATTGCGTCCTTAAATGGAATTAAATTGTATTTCCAAGTTAGCGAAGGGACCCAGACCGTGGATCCCCTACAGTGGTTGAAGGAAAAATGATAGAGTACAGGCTAAATGGTCCAGCTTCTCAAGAGCGCCAGCGGATTCGGCTCATGTCGGCTCTGCGGGAGAACCGTTTCCCTCAGGCCATCTTGATTGACGGCCCTGCAGGAATCGGCAAGAAAGCGCTGGCTATGGAAATATCCAAGGCCCTGCAGTGCGAGAATAAGGAAATGCGCCCCTGCGGGAAATGTTTCGGCTGCAAGCTGGCCATGGACGCAGGCGTCACCGACGGTTGGGTGGTGCCCATGGAGTCCAAGGAGGCCCACGCCAGGAGTGCCGCCGACGTTTCTGCCGGCAGTACCGCCAAGACGGTGCAGGACTACAAGCTGGCCTACATTTCCGAGATTTTCAAGAATCCTTACCGCATAGACATTTTTAACGCTGCCGCCGAAATTTCTGTGGAACTGATTCGCTCCATGACGGGCGCGTTCGCCCTGAAGGGGGACCGTGTCCGCGTGATTATCGTGGCCGAGGCAGACCGCATGAACGATTCTGCGGCAAATGCGTTCTTGAAGACTCTGGAAGAAGTTCCGCCAGACACCTACTTTATTTTGACCACCAGCTCCCGCGAAAAACTTTTGCAGACCATCCGTTCCCGCTGCTTGGCACTCCACCTGTTGCCCCTCAGCGACAAGGAGGTTCGCGAAGAAACCCTCCGCCTGTTGGGCGAAGACGCCGACGAAGATAGCGTCACCGACGACGTGGTGGGGCTTGCAGTAGGCTCTCCAGGCAAGGCCCTCTACTACGTGGAACACGGGGCCCGCTGGTGCGCCATGGCGGTGGACTTTTTGCTGATGAGCCTTCGTGGGGATTACGGCGATTTGTTTGCCGCCCTGAAAGAAGCGGATTTTGAAGATCCTCTGGAGGCGAACCGTTTTCTGGACGTGCTGGGCTTCTTGATTTCGGACCTGTTGCGTGCAAAGTCCGGAGCACCCTTGCGGATACCGGACACCACCGGCCGCGTCCATCTGGAAAATTTCCCGAGGGTGAACGTAGATGCCCTAGAAATGGCATTGAAAGACGTGCAGGAAACCATGTCCCGTATTGCGACCCGCAGGTCCACGGAAACCATGTGCCTGCAGGCCCTGGCCATCAAGCTCTTTGAAGGATATAAATGACCGAAGACCTGGTGGCATCGACCCTTTCTATGGAACTGGGAATCCCCCATCTGGTGGCGAGATTCCTGGTGTCCCGCGGGTACAAGTCCGTGGGCGAGGTGCAGAAGCTCATGGCCGGAAGCGCAGACGACGTGCTTTCGCCTTGGCTGATGCTTGGAATGGATCGGGCCATCCAGTGGATTATGGATGTGCGGGACCGCAAGGAAAAAGTCTTTATCTTTGGCGACTACGGCCTGGACGGCATGACCTCGGTAACCCTGTTGACCAGGGGCCTGCAAGAGGCGGGTATCGAATCTGAGTGGAGGCTCCCCAGCCGTTTTGGTGACGGATATGGCCTGTCTATGTCGGCGGTAGATGAAATGTTCAAGTCCGGCGCGCGGAACGTGATTACGGTAGATACGGGCATTACCGCCAACGGTGAAATCGCCTACGCCAAGGAACTGGGCATGGCGGTGATGGTGATAGACCACCACCAGCCTTCTGGAGATGGCCTGCCTCCTTGTGACGTGCTCTTGGACCCTCACCAGGTAGGGGATACTTACCCGAATCCTGAACTTTGCGGCGTGGGCGTTTCTTACAAGTTCATTTGCGCCCTGTTCGAAAAGCTGGGCAAGCCCGTTCCCGAAAAATACCTGGACCTGGTGGCCCTCGGAACACTTGCAGACCTGGTGGGTATGACTCCCGAAAACAGGGCCTTTACCAAGGCGGGCCTCAGACGGTTGCAGAACAGCGAATGGCCCGGACTCCAGGCGCTGTACAATTCTCTCCAGAAGCCGGGAAGCCTTGTGGGCGGCATCGACGTGATGTACAAGTTTGCGCCTCTGCTGAACGCCCCCGGCCGTATGGAAAGGCCCGACCCGGCGCTAAAACTGTTGCTGTGCGAAAACAAGGCCGACGCCCCGACGCTGCTTTCGGAGCTGAAGGACTGGAATGCACGCCGCAAGCAGAAAGAAGCGGAAATTACCGACATGGCCATGGAGCAGGTCCAGAACATCTATGGCGAAAACATTCCGCCGGTGCTTTTGGTGGCCGGCGAGAACTGGCATGTAGGCGTTATCGGGATCGTGTCCGCAAAGCTCGCGCAAGAATTCAACCGCCCCACGGCGGTGCTTTCGGTAATGGAAGGAATGGCGCACGCCAGTGCCCGTGCCGTTCCTGGATTCAACTGGCACAAGGCCCTCTTTGATTCTCGGGACCTGTTCGACCGCTGGGGAGGCCACGCCAACGCCGCCGGATTCTCGCTCCCTGCAGGCAAGATTCAGGAACTGCAGGGCCGCATTCTCGTATCGGCGAAGGAACAGGGCTACACTTCCACCCTGTTCGGCAGACGGCGCTACATTCCGGAGCTGAAGGCCAGTAATTTCAATGTCCGCAGCGGCGCGGAGCGGATCGCGCTGAATACCCCCATCCAGGGCACCGCT
>CALATK010000265.1 GCA_937891805.1 uncultured Fibrobacter sp.
CCTCTTGCACTTCGCTCAGGTCTTCCCGGCCTTCCAGCATAGCCATCAGGTCGTCTTCGGTTACGTCCCGGCCACGGCTGGCCCATAAAAGGGCCTCGCGCATCACGGCAGCGATGTCGCCCACGCTCCCGGCCTGGGAGCGTGCCGTGGCCTCCCGCCGGATTTCTTCTACAAGGCCGGGCTTTACGTCCGGGTCCTTGGAAAGGAACACCGTCTCGTGGGCCATTTCTTCGGCGTATTCCTCGTTGTTCTTTTTGCGGTAGATCCAGATGGGGCCAAAGAGTTCGCTCTGGCGGAACACCAGCTCGTCGGTCTTGATCATCTCCAGCAGGGCCATAAAAGTCACCGCCGCCACGATGGGGTGGCTGTCGTTGTCCAGCAGGTCTTCGAAAAGGGCACGGCCATGGACGTTCAGGTAGTTGTTGATGGCCTGCTGACGGTCCTGGATGGTCACGTAGTCCAGTTCAATATGGTGGATGGTCTCTGAAATCTTTGTCTTTAAGCTTTTCTGGTAGGCCCGGAACAGCTGCCATATATTGGCGTCGGCCAGGGTCTCGTCGTCGTTTTGGGTCTTTTCCAGGCGGCCACGGCTGTAGGTGCCGTAGTTTTCGCTCTCCATCTCCTGGAGGCCGCCTGCCACCTGCTTGTAACGCTGGTATTCCAGCATTTCCCGCATGAGCTGTTCGCGGTCTTCGTTGTATTCTTCGATGATGGCCGGGTCACGTTCTTCGGCAGGCAACAGTTCCTGGACCTTCAGGGCCATGAGGCGGCTTGCCATGTACAGAAAATCACCCGCCTTGGAAAGGTCGGTGACCCCGATCTTGTTGACCCACATCAAAAAATCGTCGGCAATTTCGGCGATAGGAATCTGGTCCAGGGACATTTCCTTTTTCTGGACCAGGTACAGAAGCAAATCCATAGGGCCGTTGAAGGACCCGATGCGTACTTCGTAATCTTCCTGTTCTTCTGTTGCCATCACGATAGCTTAAATCTAGAAAAGATTCTAATAACTAGTAACTAGTAACTAATAACTGGCCGAAGGCCTATTCCACCGTCACGCTCTTAGCCAGGTTTCTCGGCTGGTCCACGTCGTTTCCACGGAGCACGGCGATGTGGTAGGCCAAAAGCTGCAGCGGCACGCAGGCCACAATGGGCATGAGCATGGGAATGGTCTTTGGCACCTTAATGAGGTGGTCCGCAAATTCGTCCAGGGGCTTGCAGTCTTCGGTAGTGACGGCGATGACCCGGCCTCCGCGGGCCTTGATTTCGCGCACGTTGCTGATGACCTTGTCGAACAGGGCGTCCTTGGGGGCGATGACCACCACGGGCATGTTCTCGTCGATGAGGGCGATAGGGCCGTGCTTCATTTCGGCAGCGGGGTAGCCCTCGGCATGAATGTAGCTGATTTCCTTGAGTTTCAGGGCTCCTTCCATAGCCACGGGATAGTTGAAGTGGCGGCCCAGGTACAAGAAGTTGTTGGCCTTCACGTACTGTTTCGCTATTTCGGCGATGGAGTCGGAGAGTTTTAGGGTCTCTTCTACCAGGGCGGGTAGTTCAGTAAGAGCTCGGGCGATGTCTGCTCCGGTCTCGAAACTGAGCCTACGCTGGCGACCGAGCAAGAGGGCTATCATGGCAAGCACGGTCGCCTGGCTGGTGAAGGCCTTGGTGCTGGCCACGCCAATCTCCGGACCTGCGTGCAGATAGACTCCGCCGTCGCTGGTACGGGCGATGGTGGAACCCACGCCGTTACAGATGGCAAGGGCGGTAGCGCCTTTTTGTTGGGCTTCTTTCAATGCCGCAAGCGTGTCGGCGGTTTCGCCGGACTGGGAAATGGCAAGGACCAAGGTCCCCGGCTTGATGATGGGGTTCCGGTAACGGAACTCCGAGGCGTATTCCACCTCTACGGGCACGCCTGCCAAATCCTCTATCATGTATTCGCCAACCATGCCCGCGTAGTAGCTGGTGCCACAGGCGGTGATGATAATGCGGTTGATGTTTCTCAGTTCCTTGATGTTGGTGTCGAGGCCAGCCAGTTTGGCGTTTCCTTCGGCGATGAGCAGGCGACCGCGCATGGTGTTCTTGAGCACTTCGGGCTGCTCGAAGATTTCTTTCAGCATAAAGTGGGCGAACCCGCCCTTGGCGATGGATTCGGCGTCAAAGTCCACGTCCTGGATGTCGCGGGTCACCTCGTGGCTGTTCATGTTCACGATAGAGTATCCGCTCCGCTTGATTTCCACCACGTCGTTGTCGTCCAGGTACACCACCTTCTGGGTGTGGTTGATGATGGCGGACACATCGCTGGCCAAGAAAAATTCGCCGTCGTTTCCGATACCGAGAATCAGGGGGCTCCCTCGGCGGGCGCCAATCAGGGTGTCGGGTTCGTCGCTGCATATCACCGCAAGGCCGAAAGTGCCTTCGATAAGGGAAAGGGCCTTGAGGACTGCCTCTTTTAGGTTGCCGTTGTAGTTCTTGGCAATCAGGTGGGCAACCACTTCGGTATCCGTTTCGGACTTGAAGGTGACGCCTTTTTCAATAAGTTTCGCCTTGAGGCTTGCGTAGTTTTCGATAATGCCGTTGTGGACGATGGAAATTTTCCCGTCAAAACTCATGTGGGGGTGGGCATTTTGTTCGGTAGGGGCGCCGTGGGTGGCCCAGCGGGTGTGGGCGATACCGATGTTTCCTTGGACGGGGGTTTCCTTGAGCTTGGATTCCAGGGCGCTGATTTTACCGGAGGCACGGACGGTCTTGATTTTCCCGTGGTCGATAAGGGATACTCCCGAGCTGTCATAGCCACGATATTCCAGCTTTTTAAGGCCGCCCACGAGAACAGGAAGAGCTTCATTTTGACCGATATAGGCGACTATTCCGCACATATAGAATCCTCGATAAAATCGTTATGCCCAAACAATATACGAAAACCTTAAACCGAAATTTAGCATTTTAGGCACCATTTCTTGTAAGATTTACTATTTTATGGGAGTCAATTCAAAAGAAGAGGACAACTTATGAATAAAAAAGTGATTGTTGCTGCAGGTGCTCTTGCCCTGCTCTTGACAGGTTGTGATCAGTTGTGCCAGGGCCCCAAGACCAAGACCGCTCTGGTCACCGAAAAGGATAAGTATAGCTATGCCCTGGGAGCCCATTTCGGAAACCAGGCCCAGTTCCAGCTGGTGGCCCGCGATTCCATCGATTTGGATTTGGACCTCTTTATCCAGGCTTTTGTGGAACGCTACAAGCAGGATAGTGCCAAGTATCTGATGGCCGATTCCACCATTTTCCAAACCTTGACCGAACTTTCCCAGTCCCGCCAGGCCGAAAAGGCCCGTAAGGATAGCGTCGCTGCCGCCGAGAACAAGGCCAAGGGCGAAGCCTTCTTGGCTCAGAACAAGACTGCCGAAGGTGTGGTGACCACCGAAAGTGGACTCCAGTACAAGGTGATTACCGAAGGTACTGGTGTGACTCCTTCCGATACCGACGTGGTGAAGGTCCATTACACCGGCACTCTCCTGGACGGCACCAAGTTCGATAGCTCTGTTGACCGTGGCGAACCTCTGGAGTTCCCCATCAGCGCCGTGATCCCCGGCTGGACCGAAATGCTCAAGCTCATGAAGGTGGGCGAGAAGGTCACCGCCTGGATTCCTAGCGACCTCGCTTACGGCCCCCGCGGTCGTGGCCCGCAGATTCCCGGCAACAGCATGCTGATTTTCGAAATGGAACTGATTGACACCCACGCTCCGGGCGCACCTTCTAACGCCATCGCCGCCGCCGAACCTGCTAAGGAAGAGGCTAAGGCTGAACCGGCTAAGGCCGAAGCTAAGCCCGCTGAAAAGGCTGCTCCTGCCGCAGCTCCCGCTGCTGCCAAGGCTGAAGCCAAGCCTGCTGCTCCTGCCGCTCCTGCTGCTAAGGCCGAAGCTAAGCCTGCTGCAGCTCCTGCTGCCGCCGCACCGGCTGCTAAGCCCGCAGCCCCGGCCGCCGAAAAGGCCGCACCTGCCGCTGCTCCTGCTGCCGCAGCTCCGGCTGCTCAGCCTGCTGCTCCTGCCGCCGCACCCGCTGCAGCACAGTAATCGGTTTACTTTGCAATTTGAAAGTCCCCTGCATTTCGCAGGGGATTTTTATATTTACCCTATGAAAATTTTCTTGCGCTTAGCTCTTTCCCTGCTTCTTGTACTTCCTTTAATTGCCTGTAACGAAGAAGAAATTATCCAGAATCTGAAATCGGAACGCGCAAGTTTGCAAGCCCGTGTGGATTCCCTGAATGCCCAAATCGCCTCGGCTGAAGCCCTGGTCAAAAATGTTCGCGTCATTCGCGATACGGTGCGTGCGGGGGAGGGCCCCTTCCATCTGTTTACAAGGCTCAAGGCTCAGGTGAGTCACGGCGAAGAAGACCTGGGTCGCGTCTATGCCGCCATGCAGGACAGTGTGGAATTCAAGCTTCGGGTTGGCGAGATCTTTTATGTCTCCGTAGATTCGGCAGGCAGGGTGCAGCGGTTCCGCTATGCGCCGAACCCCATAACGGTCCATTTGGTGAGCAAAACAGACACCGGTTTCGTCTATAAGCTTGTCGAAAAGCCCGTGGTCAAGAAACTGTCCGTTTATGAGGGCGCCCTGGAAGAAGGCAGCACGCTGAACGGAATCCTTTTCAAGGTGGGAATTCCCGGTCGCATGGTGGGTATCGTGAGCGGAGTGCTTCAGTGCAAGGTGGCGTTCCCGCTGGCCCGCGCCGGAGACCGCTTCCGTGTGCTTCTAGAAGATTCCTACTACCAGGATTCCATCTGGGTAGGCGGTAAGGTTATCTATGCCGAATTTGACGGAAGGATTGTGGGCCACCATGAGGCGTTCCGTTACGAAGACGAAGATCCCAAGAGTTCTTACAATGCCCACTATACCGAAGCGGGCGACGCCCTGGTCTTTGACGGGCTCCGCTACCCGCTGGAACACTTGCGCATTACCAGTTCGTTTGGCTCCAGAATTCACCCTATCACGGGCCAGCGCAAGGTCCATTACGGCGTAGACTATGGAGCCCCGGCAGGTACGGTGGTCCATGCCGTGGCCGAAGGCAACGTGACTGTTTCGGGTTATGACGATTTAAGCGGAAACAAGATTGCTATCAAGCACAGGGACAATTCCGTAAGCTGGTATATGCATTTGCAGTCTAGAGGTGTGGCCGTCGGGGCCAAGGTCTCCCCGGGTCAGGCCATCGGGCGGGTAGGCTCTACGGGCCGAAGCACAGGACCTCACCTGCATTTTGGATTCAAGGATGCCAACGGCGCTTGGATAAATCCGCTTTCCAAGACCATGATTGCAACGCCCAAGCTGGAAGGTGCCCGCCTGGCCCGTCTCAAGAAGCAAGTGTCGGAAATTCGCAAGGAAATCGAGCTGACTCAGGCCGCACCTGCAGTTCGGGCCAACGATACCACCGACGTGATGGTTCACATGCGGGTGGTGGAATAGGAGTTAGGGCTTAGGATCTAGGGGTTTGAGGTCGCTTCGCTTTGAGGGATGTCATCCTCGCTGTCATTCTGGAGCGCAGCGATAGAATCACGAGGATCTGCTAGATTGCAGTAAGCGGATCCTCACCGGAGCCTGCCCTGAGCCTGTCGAACGGGTGAGGATGACGACTCACACCTCATAACTCACTACTCATAACTCATAACCCATAACCCATAACCCATAACTCACTACTTCATCAGCGGATTCTTTATCACCTTATACGCTCCGCCTCTAGCCGGTTCTTTTGCAGAGGAAGCCTTTTTGGCAAGGGAGTTCTCGAAGTGGCCCTGTTTTTCCGTGCCGTAGCCCTTTGATCTCTTTTCTTTTCCGAGTTTGGCAATTTCAACCGCCTTGTCCAGGGCCTTTAGAGAGTCGGGGATATCGTAGTCCGGTACGATACCCTTGTCGTGGTACGAAATGTCGTTCTTGTCGTAAAGTTTCATGGCTGTGATAATGCTGAATCCGCCAGCACTAGTCGGTAGGTTGTACTGTCCGATTCCCTTTCCGTAGGTCAGCATGCCCACAATGGGAGATTGCGTGGTGTTGGTGACGCCCATGAGCATGGTTTCTGCGCAACTTGCACTATTTGTGTCGGCCATAAATACAAAGTAGCGCCCTTTGCCAATGCCGTCTTCGGTGGCCACCATGCGGTTTGAAAGAATCATCTGGTGGACTTCGTCGGGGGCAACCTCCGTGTATTCAAGGGTACCGATGGTGTCCCCTTTGGAAAGGAACAGTTCGGTTGCCTTAACGCATGCGTCAAAGGCTCCGCCAAGGTTACCTCTCAGGTCAATAATGGCGGATCCCTTGGTGGCTTGAAGAGCCGCCTTGACTTCGTCCGAGGTTCCTTTGGTGCTGTCTTCGTTGGCGGAGTTTGCCTCGTTGCAACTTATGCCACTGAAATTTTCAAAGGAAGTGATTTTGATGACGGGAATAGAATCATGGTAGCTGATGTGCACTGTTGGCTCAAGGTAGCAGAAAAGTTCCGCCGAGATATCCAGCGTGTCGCTACCTCTTAAGATTTTAAAGGAAATGCTGTCCCCTTCGCTTCCGGAGGTGAGTTTTTCGAAACTCTTTTCGTCGCCGGGCTTGGTGGAGCCCACGTAGAGTACGGTGTCTCCAGCCTTGAGTCCGGCCTTGTCGCCCGGACCGTTAGGATACACCTGGGTGATTACCAGCTGGGAATCGGCGGGCTGTACAGAAACGGCGATGTTGTACGTAGGCTCCGATGCCATGTCCAAATCGTATTTGTTTACGTAGTAGGGCCCGAAATACCTGGTATAATTGTCGTCCATTTGGCTATACATATAATAGACGTCGGGAAATTCATAATAGTCGGGAGAATATCCCGCATCTTCGCCGTGACCGTTATAGCTATTGATGTCGCCAAGCTTTTGATTGGCATTTAAAAAGAAGAAATGGAGCAATTGATAGTTTTCGACCAGTTCCTGTTCAGCGGCAGTAAGTTCCTGTGGAATTTCCTCCTCTTCGTCGGGCATTGCGATTTCGCTGTCGGCATGCTTGACCGTGCAACCAGTCCATAGCGCAAGTGAAACAGAAACAAGACTATAAAGTGAAATTTTCTTGAAATTCATAACGACCTACGGTGAATAGGGATAATTTACAAAATGGACGATGGAATCCAAAGCGCCACCCATGTCGAAACTCTTTGCAGGAATAGTTGTTTTTGTCGAGGCCAGCAAAGATTCTTTGATGGCACGCTCTGCCATAGACATTTTGGCACTTTGTGTCTTGGGTGAATTACCATATAGGGTTTTGACGGCATTTAGGGCGCATGTCCTTGAAGCTCCTTCCGGACAGTCCATATCGGGGGCGATTCCTTTTTTGTGATAGCTGTTGCCCTTGGGCGTGTAGAATTCCAGGTTGGTAATGACGGCAAGCCCGCCTTCTAGGGTCTTCCACTGGCTTTGCCCTATGCCCTTGCCGAAGGTGGTTTCGCCTGCCAGGGGAATGCCTCCCTGTTCCTTGGCTGCGGCGATGAATATTTCGGCGCAGGAGGCCGAAGCCCTGTTGGCAAGCATTAGGAATTTCCCGTTTTCTCCGGGGTCTCCGGGGTTCGCCAAGACATCTAGGGAGCGGTGTGTCCTTTTTCCGTCGGGGGTTAGGCTTACAAATTGCCGCCTAGACAAGAGTCCTTCTTTTACAAAGAGGTCTGCGGCAGGCAGACACTGGCTGATCAGCCCGCCGGGATTGTTCCGCAGGTCTAACACCCTGGGCTCGGAAACGCCAGCCGTAGAATCCAGGTATGCCCTAAGCTCGCCGAAGGTGCCATTCTCCCTGTCGGCGGTGGATTCCTTGAATTCGGTGATGGTTACGAAGGTGATTCCCTCGATGGTGTCCAAAAAGACGGTAGGGGCGTAAACCGTTTCCTTGGTCAGGTCAAACTGAAGTAGGCTGTCGTCAAAGAAAATCGTGAGCGATACATCGGCACTGTAGGCGACAATGGAATCAAACACCATCTTGGAGTCGTAACCGTCCATTGAAATGCCGTTTGCCGAAATGATCCGCCCGTAGCGGGGAACCTTGGCCCTGCCGGCAGGACTGTCGGCATAGACTCTCGATATCAAGATGGGGTAGGGGTGGTCATCCCCTTCGGTGTAGATGACCAGGTATTCCATGCCCAAATCGCCCTCTACAATGGAGGTGTTCATCTGGTTTTCGGCGGCCTCGCTTTTGGAGGGCGGGTAGTAGCGGGTGTATCGGTCGCTGAGCGATTCGTACAACAGGGGAATGCTGTCCCCTTTTTCGGGCAGGTCTTTCAGCTCTTCTTCGTAGAGGTAGGTCTGGTTGATCAGCCAGTAGTTGAATTCGTAGGCGGTGGGCTCCGGAGTGCTTTCCACCGGCTCCATAAAGTCCCCACAGGCAACGAACAAGACAAGAGAGAACAGCAGGAAAGTTCTGAGTTCTAAGTTTCTAGTTACTAGACTATTCTTGATTGTGCGGACCAGAAAATTCAATATTCCATTCCTGCTTCTCTAACAACTAATAACTAGTAACTAACCACTAACCACTGCGCCCTCGGCGCACTACTGGTCTATCTTCAACCCCTTCTTGTCGAGGATAGCCCGAGGCAGGCCGTCTTCCATGGGGTTCTCGTTGATGGAGATGGTTTCGAGACTCTTGCAGTCGGCGAGGGCTTCGGGCAGTGTTTCCAGCTGGTTTGCGTCCAGCACCAGTTCCCGG
Source organism: uncultured Fibrobacter sp. (assembly GCA_937891805.1). Classification (GTDB taxonomy): domain Bacteria; phylum Fibrobacterota; class Fibrobacteria; order Fibrobacterales; family Fibrobacteraceae; genus Fibrobacter. The sequence goes on from CALATK010000265.1 coordinate 8,695, forward strand.
AGCTTGGAAAGCTTGCCGAATTCCTGCGGAATCACGCTCAGCTGGTTGCCGGAGATCATTAGGATTTCGAGGCTTGCGAGGTTCCCGAGGGTGGCGGGGACCTCGGTCAGGTCGTTGTTGTCCAGGTACAGCTTCACCAGGTTCTTCAGTTTGCCGACGGAATCGGGGATGGTGGTGAGCATGTTGTCGTGGAGGGAGAGTTTTACCACCTTGGCCCAGTTGCCGATTTCGTCGGGAAGTTCCAGAAGTTGGTTCTTTGCGATATTCACCGTATGGAGGTTTGTGAGGTTTCCGACGGTGGCGGGGAGCTCCGACAGGCTGTTGTAGCCCAGGTAAAGGTGTTCCAGGGCGGAGAGGTTCCCGATGGTATCCGGAAGCTCCATCAGGTCGTTTTCGCTGACGGAAAGGCTTTTCAGGTTTTTCAAGAGCCCGATGTCGTCGGGGAGCTCCACCAGCTTGTTGCGGTCCAGATTCAGTTCTTCCAGGGACTGGATTTCGAAAAGTTCGGGGGGTAACAGGCGAAGTCCCTGCTGGGATAGGTCCAGGGTTTTGGCCTTTTCGGCCTTGGCTTTATTAATAATATCGAGCAGGTTCATAAAGACTCTCCTATTTATACACGATAAATCATAGCATTTTTGCGAAAAAAAAGGGCTTGACTGTCCAAAATGTGTTAAAAATAGCCAAAAATTATACATTTGTTCACTAAATGGGGGCCGGAGTGGAAATTTTTTTTAAGATTTACTATTTTTTATGCCCAAAGTAAGGCTTTTGAAACTATTTTTAATGGCAAAATATGGCAAAAGCCTAAAATTGAGGAAAAAATGGAACTGACAAAATCCCAGGAACGACGCCTAGCATTCGTGGCTAGCCTCTTGAGTTTGAACCCCAATGACCCTAATGACCGTATCAAGGCCCTTCGGCACTTGAATCTTGACGAGAACGGATGCTTTCATGGCTTCCAGTACTCCCAGGGTTTCATGGAATTCTTCATATTCCTGGACGAGGATACCCCCCTCGAGAAGGTGGTTTCTCACCTGAATGCCGACCTGAAACAGCTCCAGATTGCCGTTTTCCGCACCAGCGACCCCACCAATCCCTTCTTTATGTCCCTTCGTGAAGAGGCTGACCCCTGGGCAGTGAACAAGATTAGCGACGACGACGAGGAAGAGGACGACGATACTCCGGCAAGCCGCCCCTACATGGAGACCCTGGAGATTACGGTGCTCCGCACCCGCGCTACTCGCGACATTACCGACTCTGAACTGGAACGCACCCTCAAGGACATGCGCCGCAAGCTCACCATCTGGAAAAACGAGGTGAAGGCCAAGCTGGACATTATCGCCGAACACGACGACCTGACCCGCGATTTCCGCAGCGCCGACGACAAGCTGGAAATTGTCATGGATTCTGATCCCTTGCACCTCACAAGCGATCACGGTGAACTTTTCCTCGGTTTCTGCCCCATCCGCACTATTTATGACTACCATGTGAACTTGGGTAAGCGCCTCAAGACCAAGCACAACATGGCTATCGTGAGTTCCAACATCCGTACTTACCTGGGCAACCTGACCCACACTAACGCGGCCCTGATCGATGCCTTCCAGACCATGGAACGTAACGACGACCAGAACGTGAACGTGGACGATTTCCCCTTCTTGCACAACGGTATGACCCTCACGGGTGATGACCTGCGCCTCAAGGAACGGGATGGCAAGAAGGTGCTCTACATCGAACGCCCGAAGATTATTAACGGTGCCCAGTCCCTGTTCACCTACGAACATTATGCCAAGAAGAGCAAGAAGCCGGTGAACCCCAAGGTGCTGGTGAAGGTGGTGGTGCCGTATCCCGGTGCCGACAACTTCTTGAACCAGGTGACCATGGCCAACAACCGCCAGAACCCGGTGTTCAGCTACCACCTGCGCGCCGCCGACGACCTGCAGTTCTTCATTTGGCAGCGTTACCAGGAAGAAGGCTTTACCTATGTTTATAAGGACGGCGTGCGCCTCAAGGCCCGTACCCGTAAGCTCGAAGTCCGTATGCGCCCCGAACTGGCCAAGAC
>CALATK010000266.1 GCA_937891805.1 uncultured Fibrobacter sp.
TAAGCGTCTTCATTATTTGGCCTCCTTGTTTTCGTTGTCCAAGATGTTCTGGTAAAGGAGCTTGCGTTCCACATCGGCGCGAAGTTCACCTTCAACCCGCTCGTCTTCGGCTTTTAGGGAATCACGCTCGGCGCGGAGCATGGCCAAACGGTATTCCAGACGGCTAGCCTCGAAGGCGGCTAGGGCTTCCTGGGCCTTTTTCTGCTCCATGTAGGCCTTTGCAGAATCCAGGTGGGCATTGGCGCTTTCGACGGTGGCGGAATCCGCCTTGATTTCGGTAGCTACGGCACGGGTACCTTCGGTCTGTTCCATGGAACGGCTCAAAGCATGCTGGTTGGCAGCGCAGCCCACCAGGGCAAGCGCCGCCAGGCCAGAGATCAAAAATAAAGATTTCATTGTTTCTCCTAGGACATTTAAATCTATCTACTTTGATAAAATAAAAAAAATTATCTTTTGGGGTGTAACAAATTGAAAAAAATATGGACCAGCCCATAAAATCCTTTTCTGTCGGCAAATACCTGCAATCCGTCAAGCGCAGATTGACGGAAACCCCTGCGGTATGGGTCCACGGCGTCATTACGCAAATGACCGTCAAGGAGCGAGTGGTTTACCTGAGCATCGCCGAATACGAAGAAGGCAATGTGAAGCCCGTTGCTACCCTCCCCCTGACCTGCTTTATCCCCAAATACGCGGCCATCTGTCAAAAGGCCGAAAATGCGACCAAGCCTTTTACCCTGCGGGAACAGATTAAGGTCTGTTTCCTGGTCCAGGCGGACCTGTACATCACCCTGGGCAAGTTCCAGGCGCAGGTTCTTGACATCGACCCGGTCTACACCATCGGGGAACTTGCCATTACCAGGCAAGCCATCTTGAAAAAATTGACCGAAGAGGGCCTGCTCCACAAGAATGCCGAACTGGAACTGCCCCCTACCCCGCTCCATGTTGGGCTCATCACCGGCGAATCCACCGCAGCCTACAAGGATTTCACCACCCGGCTAGAAGCCTCCCCCTTCGCATTCAAGGTCCGGACCGAATATGCCAAGATGCAGGGGAACGAGACGGAATCAACGATACTTGCTGCCCTTGAACGGTTGCTACAGGATCCTGAAATCGATGTGGTGTGCATTGTCCGTGGTGGCGGCTCCAAGACGGACCTGAACTACTTTGACAGCGAAGCCCTGTGCCGTGCCGTGGCGAACTACCCCGTTCCGGTCTTTACGGGCATCGGGCACGAAATCGACAAGAGCCTGCTGGACGAAGTGGCATACCTTTCGTGTATCACGCCTACGGACTGTGCAAAGCGCCTGGTGGAGCGGATGACTGAAAGCTGGCAGGCCATGCTGACTATGGTGAGTGGAATCCAGGACAGCGCCAAGACGCTCCTTTCTGAAACCAGGGAAGAACTTTCGGGTCTCGCCCATTCCCTCCAGCAGGCCGTCTTTGGCCGAATCCAGCTGGAAAAATCCGGACTGGCCATCAAGGGAACATCTTTGGCCAAAGAGGTCCAGTTTATTTTGCGGAATGAATCCCAGCGGGTCTCCCGAAACGAAGAAGGTCTAAAGCAGGGTTCCCGCAAGATTCTGGATTTGGAAAAGGCCAAGTTCGAAATTACGGAGCTGAAAGTCAAGAGCGCAAGCCCGGAAACCGCCCTTGCCAGGGGCTATTCCTTCACCCTGGATGCAAACGGCAAGTTCATCAGGAGCAAGGCTCAGGTCAAGGCCGGCGACCTCATAACCACCCGC
>CALATK010000267.1 GCA_937891805.1 uncultured Fibrobacter sp.
ATTCCGTTACATCTGGGCCTGCTACGGCGACTTGTCCACAGTCGATGGTCTTTTCACCCAGCTTGATGGAGGTTTTATAGTCCCCGATTTCCGCATAGGTTGCTGTGACGGTCTTACCGTCACCGCCACAGGTACCAGCGACATTGCCCGCAGTGACCGTACCACCGGCAACAGTCCAGTTACAGGTGGCTGCCTTGACCCTGTTTTGGTAATCAAGCAAATCCGTAACTCCCGCTCCTGCTAAAGTTCCAACAGTAAAAGACCAGGTGACGCTCCCACCCTCCTTTATGGATTGCACGCTAGCCTTGCAACTTCCACTGAGATCGTTGGGGTCAGTGGCTGCGGCCGTGCTAGAAGGAGGCGGATTGTTGCCACCGGAGGCCGAACTGCCAACGGGGGTCGTCGATGCTGCAGAAGAGTTGATGACAGGGCCAGCCTTGGAGCTGCTAGAACCGGTGGCAGGAGTATCACCGCCTTCGCCACCTTCCCCGCCTTCGGCGCTGCTCTCAGGCGGAACATATTCGGCACCTTCCATCTTAGCTGCACAAGCCTCATCGGCGGCGCAGTCTGCCATGGCCTGGTTCAACAGGGTCTTCATGTTGCCCTCGTCACCTTCGGCGAACGGGGGGCCGTAGTTCAACAGGGCCAGCTCGTCGTCGCCGCCCTTGGTAATCACATCGCCGTCACCGCAGGCCCAAAAAGCCGCAGCGGCAACACTCAAAACAGAAAATCCTACAAGAAATTTCTTGTTCATAATAAACCTCTTTGAGGTAAATATATGCTTTTTCAGGAGAAATTTCTAGTAAAAAGTTTCAAATAAAAGCTCACAGCGAGTGTTTTTCGCTTTTACGTGAGCTATTTTCCGCTTTTTTGTAAAGCGGGATTTACCTTGTGCCGTAACGATGGTTCAACCCATATTTTCAAAGAGGCAAGAAACAGGGAACATCTTTACCTTTTTACCATAAAGCCATCACAAAATTGAAGTCTCCTACAGGATACATATACATAGTGCAGCTAGATCCATCTTGATACCCTGTTTGTAATCCTGAAAAGTCTCCAGTTTTCAAGGATTCCGTTTTTTTCTCGCCACTGCAGTCAGTGAAGTATATCTTCTGTTCGTTTCCACTCCAGTTTCCACCTTGAACAGTTGCATTGTAGCCCTTAGAGGCTTTTATGCTTATCGCATAGCACTGGTTAGCCGAGACTGCAAATTCGATTTGGTTTCCATCAAAATTCTTCGCCGTGCTGTTGCCAGAATTGCACTTGAAGGGAGTATTGTCTATAATGGTCGCTGCAGGGCAAGAAACGATAGCCGACTTGCCATCGGGATTTTTGACCGTCGCAGAAACGGTATAGGATCCCAATTCAGAGAACGAAGCCGTAGCAGTCGTACCCGAACCAGTCGCCCCGGTCCAGCTATAATCAAACTTTTCCGCCTCCCTGCCCAAGCCATCAATGCTAGAACATCCAGTAATCGTCCATTCAACCGTTACAGGGTTGTTGTCTTTTAAGTCGGCACTGGACGGAGTATATGTCGGAGCCCCGCAGGTACACCCCGTAACCTCCGGCCCCACCACGGTCAGCTTGTTGCAGGTAATGGGCTTTGACTCCCCGTCGATGGTAAGCGTTGGTGGGTAGACACCCGTTTCAGCGAATACGGTAGTGGGCGATTCCTCCTCGCTGGTAGTAATGTCGGCCCCCGTAAAGCTCCAACTGAAACTTTTGGCTGCGGCCCCGTTGGTCCTGAGCTGCCACTGGACAGGCGTCCCCTTGACTACAGTCGTTACACCCCCTGCTGGTTGGCAATATCTGAGCACCACACCTGCAATGGAGGAATTGCTGCTGGTGGCTACACTTGCAGAAGACGTTTCCGGCACATCGCCAGACCCGCCCTGGGAGTCCGAACTGACCGTAGATATAACAGGACCTCCCGCAGAGTTGATAACGATGCCACGAGACGAACTGGAGCGTGATTCCGTCGCGGCGCTGCTTTCTTCGGAGACCGTTTCTGAACTGCTGCTTTCTTCGGGAATGTCCAACGTGCCGTCCGCTTTTTCCATGGCGGCCTTGCAAGCGTCGTCGGCCTCGCAATCCTTGATGGCGGCGCTCCTGAGAGTCCACATGTTGCCGGAATCGCCCTCCACGAACGGCGGTCCGTAGTTCAACAAGGCGAGCTCGTCTTCGCCACCGCGAGCATCGACAGAACCATCTCCACAGGCACAAAAGGCCATGGCTACCATAGCAAAAAAGATACAGCAATAAAAGGGATTCTTTTTCATAACCCAAACTCCCTATAAATACCCATCGATAAATATATATTATTTTATGAATAGCGACCCGTGGCAGGAAAAATAATTATAGTCCGGATACTACTACCTCCGGCGTCCGAATGACCCCGAGTAACGCTTTTTTCTATTTTCCCCCTCATGAGCCTCAATTCGAACCGCATGGACGCCTACCTGGCCTTTTTGGGAGTGGAACGAAACCTTTCGCCCAAGACCATACAAAGCTACCAAGAGGACCTGCGGCACTTTATTGCCTGGCTCGACGACGCCCACCTGGATTTGAAGGAACTCACGCCCCAGAAACTGGACGAGTTCCTGACGCTTACCGCCGGGCAACTGGAATACTCCCCCACCTCCGTGGCAAGGCATTTCTCCAGCCTGCGCGGGTTTCTAAAACACATGCAGAATCAGGGCGAATACGATTTCAGTACCGAATCCATGCTGGCCACACCGAAACTTGGGCACTACCTGCCCGAATACCTGACCCGCGAAGAAGTCGATTCTGTTTTTGAAAGCGCTGCAAACGGCAAGAATCCGCTCCGGGACACCGCCCTGCTCGAACTTATGTACAGTGCCGGGCTCCGCATTTCGGAAGCCCTGGGCATCAAGCTTTCTCAGCTGGACCTTGACAACGAATGGCTGACCCCTATCGGCAAGGGCAACAAGCAACGCCTGATCCCGCTAGGCAGCAAGGCAAAGGAAAACCTGCGCGCCTGGATTCAAGAGGGCAGGCCACTCACCCACCCCGCTACAGACAACATCATTTTGAACCCGCGGGGCAAGCCCATGAGCCGCATGGGGGCCTGGAAGATAGTGCAACAGCACACCGCACACCTGACCAAGCAGGTGTCGCCACACACCTTCCGTCACAGCTTTGCCACCCACTGCCTGGAGGCGGGTATGGATCTGCGCGTACTGCAAGAACTCCTTGGGCATGCGGACATAAGCACCACGCAGATTTATACCCACATCGACAAGGAATTTATCAAGCAGGAACACCGGGCATTCCACCCCAGAGAATCCGGGCGTAGATAAACCACACCTTAGGACGAAAAAAAAGAAACCCCGCTTGCGCGAGGTCTCAAATCCGTTAATCAGGAACGACTAGAAATCGTCGTCGTCAGAGTGTTTTTTCTTCTTTTTCTTTTTCTTCTTCTGAGGCATGGCGTCTTCGGCAACCTTGTCGCCCTGCTTCTTGTTCACCACCACTTCGGCAGCCTTTTCACCGGGCTTGGTGAAGCCGAACTGACGGGGGTCAAAGCCCTTGGGGAACTTGGTCTTGTTATCGTAAAGCACACGCTTTGCCGTGAACTTTTCAATCTTCGCGTTGCTCAGGTCGGCACCGGAGAAGTCCACGTCTTCCATCTTGGTATCGGCGTCGATCTTGACACCCTGGAGGTTCGCGTTCAAGAAGCTCACCTTGATGAGCTTTGCACCGGCAAGGCTAGTGCCAGACATCTGGGCCAGCTGGAAGTCGGAGCGTTCGATGGTGGAGTTGGCGAAGTTGCTCTTAGTGAGATCGGCCTTATCGAAGATGCTCTTGAAGATGTAGGCACCGTCGAAGACGCTCTTCACCAGGTCGGCTTCCTTGAAGATATTCTTTTCAACGGAGGCGTCGTAGAAAGAGGCCTTGCCGAGCTTGGCCTTTTCGAAGTCGTTCTTGGCTACGGAACTCTTGTCGAACACCACACCGGTCAAGTCCTGCTTGCCAAACTGCATGTTCTTCACGGTAGCCTGGGCGAACTTGGCACGCTGGAGCTGGGTCTTGGACAGGTCCACGTCGTTGAAGGTGGTCAGGGAGAGGTCAGCGTCCTGCATGTTCACGTTCTTGAATTCGGCACCGCTGAACTCGGCCTGAGAAAGACCGGCCTTCACAAAGATAACGTCCACCAGGTCCGTGCCCTTGAAGTTGGCGGCAATCAGGTTACAACCCGTAAAATCCGTGTGGTTCAGGGTAGCCTTGCGGAAGTCGCTGTTAGCCATCAAGGAACGGGCGAAGTTGGTGTTGGTGAGGTTAGCCTTGGAGAAATCGGCACGGGTAAGGTCCACTTCGTTCACGGAGGCCATGGTCATATCTGACTTGCTGAAGTCCGTTTCTTCGGAGACCTTCATCATGTCAAGACGAGCATTCTTAAGATTGGTCTTGGGGAACTGGCTGTCCAGGAGCGTTGCACGGTAGAGGTTGGCCTCTTCCATGTCGGCACCTTCGAAGCTGGAGCTACGGATGTCAGCACCGCTGATGACCACGCCCTTGAGTACGGCATTGTTGAAGTTCGCTTCGCTAATCACGGCGTTCTGGAAAGACACGCCGGAGAGGTTCGCACCCTTAAAGTTCGGCTTTTCGCCAGCGGCACGCTGGAAGTCCGTAACGTTCTTGACTGCCTTGGCATTGCTGAAATCAAAGCCGTCAATACGCTTGTCGCGGAAAGAAATATTGAGGTCCTTGCCGGACCATTCACTCTGAGCAAAGCCGCTCATGGCAAGTGCGCCCACAAGGCAAAGGCCAAACTTCGAAATTTTCATCATATTCATATACACGTTCCCTTTATGGAAAATCCAAAATAACGGATACCCCTAAAATAAATAAAAAAATTCAGATAAAGGCAAGAAAAATGTAAAACAATGCTATTTTTTGCCTTGAAATGTCAAATTTCGCTCAAAAAGAGTACGATGTCATAGTCTGCGGGGCCGGTCCTGCCGGGCTGATGGCGGCCTGCACCCTAGGGTACTTGACCGGCACTGCCAGACGGATTCTTCTTTTGGACAAGAAAGCCCCCTGGAAGGAACCCATCTTTTGTGCAGAGGCTGTTTCTGCTGATAGGCTTGCAGCCCTGTGGCCCATTGACCCTGCCTTTGTGCGGGGCAAGCTTTCAGGCATTTACTTTACCTCGCCCAAGCGTTACCGTGCCGAGTTCTACAGCAAGGACTGCGGCCTGATTCTCAACAGGGCCCTGTTCCACAAGAGCATCGCCGATTCTGCAAAGAACCACGGGGTAGAATGCCATTTTGACACCCTTATCCACAAGCTGGAACGCACCGAGACTGGCTGGAACATAGAGGTTTCGCAGGGCGACGAATCCGTCACCCTGTCGGCAAAGACCATCATTGACGCCTCGGGCCCCGGGTGCAGGATCACCCGGAACATCG
>CALATK010000268.1 GCA_937891805.1 uncultured Fibrobacter sp.
GCACGTTCTCGTAAGTCACATCGAGCTTTTGCGGGTCGTGCCCGATGTCGGCAAAATGCTGGAAACACGCCTTCTGGATATCAACGGTGCGCAGTTCCACGCCCAGGAGTTTCGCGAGTTCAACCGCATTGTTCCTGGTGCGATGTGTTGTCCCGAATCCGGGCATAGTGAGCGCAAGGATTTCTTTTGCAGGGCGGTTCAACAGCTTGAACGTTTCCGCAACCACAAGAAGCGCAAGCGTAGAATCAAGCCCGCCGCTCAGGCCAATTACAGCACGCTTGCTTCGGGTCGCCTCCAGGCGCTTAGCAAGCCCTGCACACTGTATGTTGAAAATCTCGGTGCAAGATGTATCGCGGGTTTCAGTGTTCCCCGGCACAAAGGGCGTCGGCGAAACAAAACGATATTGGAGCGTCCCGCAATCACGCAGGCCATCAAGAGTCGTCGCCCGGGCAAAGATAGCGCGGCTGTTAAAATCCTGGAACGAGCCCTCGCTCAGGCGCTGCATATTCAGACGCTCCACGTCCACATCGGCATACACGATTTCAGTTTCTCGGGAGAAGGGCTTGCTTTCAGCCAGCATGCTTCCGTTTTCCGCAATCATCAGGTGGCCGCTAAAGACCATGTCCGTCGTAGATTCGTGCACTCCAGCGGAAGCGTACACGTAGGCCGCCATACAGCGGGCCGACTGGTTCATCACCAAGTTCCTGCGGTAATCGCGCTTGCCTACCAGCGCATCACTTGCAGAGAGATTCACGATAACGTTCGCACCCGCAAGGGCGAGTTCCTCGCTGGGTGGCGCAGGTGTCCACAGGTCGCAAAGTTCCACGCCGATACGGACCTCGGAACCATCGCTACAAGAAACGCAATTCGAATTGTCTGATGCGCGACCTCTCACCGTGATGAAATTCGTGATAGGTACTTCGCCTGCGCCTTCTATAAAGCACGTCACGGCGCCCGCGGAATTCCCGGCCGAAGCGCCACACGCCCCGCGCAGTAAATCCCGCCCGCTGGAAAAATGGCGTTTCTCGTAGAATTCGCGCTGGTTCGGCAAGTGAATCTTGGGCGTAATCGCAACAACGCGCCCATGCTGCACAAAGGCGGCGCAGTTATACAGCCTGCCGTAAATGCGCAACGGCAAGCCTACCGCAAGCACGGCGTCATTTTCTTTTAAAACGTCCGCAATCTTCAACAGCGCACGGGTGCTGTTCTGCAAAAGAAGTTCCTGGTGGAACAAGTCGCCGCAGGTATAGCCCGTAATGCAGAGTTCCGGAAAAACGACAAAAGCCGCCCCGTTAGAGGCAGCAATTTTTGCACTCCTGATGATTTCTTCGGTATTGTAGGCGGTATCGGCCACTTTTAGAATGGGCGAAACGGCCGCAAAACGATAAAATCCGAACATAGTGCCGCGCGCAGTTTATAGCTTACTTTAGCGCCGCGACTTTCGCCTTCGCGTCGGCCATAGCGCGTACCACCAGGGAAGCACCGTTCGCGCAGTCGCCCACCGCGTGGATATGTCGGGCGGGGTCCGGGATAATCGCAGTTCGCGGGGTAAGTTGCAGGCCCAAGTCGTTCACCAGGCCCTCGGCAGGCACTCCGGTAAAGCCCATGGCGAGTACTACCAAGTCGGTATCAATGACCTCAGTAGAATTCGGGACTTCAGCAGGCTTGAGCGGGCGGCCCTGCGGAGACATTTCCCATTCTACGCGAACCGCTTCCACGCCTGCCACGCGACCGTCCTTCACAATGAACTGCTTGGAAGAAACATTCCAGCGCCGCTCGCCACCTTCGTGCTGAGCGTAGCTCGTGCGCAGCATATACGGCCAGTCGGGCCACGGCGTAGACGGGGAACGTTCCTCAGGGGGGGTGGGCAAGAATTCCACCTGGAGCACGCTTTCGCAGCCTTCACGGATGGCCTTGCCCACGCAGTCGTTACCCGTATCGCCACCGCCAATCACCAGAACCTTGCGGCCCTTCGCGCTGAACTTTTCGGGATTGCTTTCACCCGGCATTTCGGCACCGTGCAGAAAATCGAGAGCGAGGAAAATTCCCTCGGCTTCGCGGCCCGGGATTTTCAAGTCACGAGCGTTCGGTGTACCGATGGCGAGGAACACCTCGTCATAATTCTTGTGGACGTATTCCGCGGCAATGTCCTTCCCTATTTCGGTATTGTAGACAAACTTGATTCCGGCGGCTTCCAGCAAAGCGATACGCCGGTCGATAATGGACTTGTCCAGTTTCCAGTTCGGGATGCCGTAGCGCAGCAGGCCACCCGCCTTCGCATGCTTCTCGAAGACCGTGACGGCATAGCCCTTGCGGCGCAACGCCTCAGCAGCAAACAGCCCCGAAGGACCGGAGCCGATGACGGCGGCAGACTTTCCGTTGGGCTCAGCCGTCGGCAACACCACGCGACCTTCCTCGAAGGCGGTCTCGATGATGAATTTCTCAATCTGGCGCACCATCACCGGATCGTTATGCACGTTGCCGGTACAGGCGGACTCGCAAAGTGCGGGACAAACGCGGCCCGTGAACTCCGGGAAAAACGCAGTCTTGCTGATGATATCGTAGGCCCGTTCCGCATTCCCGGCAGCAATGGCCGCATTGAATTCGGGAACGAGGTTTCCGAGGGGGCAACCCGCACCATGGCAGAACGGAATTCCACAGGTGTGGCAGCGTTCCGCCTGGCCGATGATTTCTATCGAAGTGAGTTTACGCTCGACTTCGTTGTTGTCCTTGACACGCTCTTCGACAGGGCGGTAGATGTCATTTATGCGACTTGTTTCTTGCATAAAAGGATCCATTTTTCATTTGAATTAAACTTTTCATATCAACAAGTTACTAGTTAGTAGTTACTTCGCCCTTCGGGCTAGTTACTAGTAACTAGTAACTCAGAACTATTAACTCTTTTTTGCCAACGCGTTCCTGTAATCCACCGGGAATATCTTCACGAACTTCGGGCGTTCACTGTTCCAGTTTTCCAGAATGCGCTTGCCCTTCTCGCTGCCCGTCGCCTCAACGTGCTGCTTGATGATATCGAGAAGTTTGCTTTCGCTCTCGGTACCTGGAAGCACGCTTTCCAGGTCGGCGGAATCCACGTTACAGCTCAGGTCAAAATGCCCCGTCTCATCATAGACGTATGCAAAACCGCCTGTCATACCTGCGGCGAAGTTCACGCCCACGCGACCAAGTACCACTACCCTACCGCCAGTCATGTATTCGCAGCCATGGTCGCCCACGCCTTCGCTGACCAGGAGCATGCCCGAGTTGCGAATGCCGAAGCGTTCGCCCGCGAGGCCGTTGATGAAAATCTTGCCCGAGGTTCCGCCATAACCGATGACGTTACCCGCGATTACGTTATCTTCGGCCCTGAAGCTTGCATTGCTGGGCGGGCGCACGATAATCTTACCGCCCGAAAGGCCCTTGCCCATAAAGTCGTTGGCTTCGCCCTGCAAATCGAGGGTGATACCCGGAGCGAGGAACGCACCGAAGCTCTGGCCCGCGACACCCTGCAGGTGAATCTTGATGGTATCTTCGGGAAGGCCCTTCACGCCAAAGCGTTCATCCACCTCACCAGAAAGTTCCGTACCCACGGTGCGGTCGATGTTGTGCACAATGGTGCAAAGTTCCACGGACTCGCCGGTCTTGAGGGTATTGAACACAAAGGGCAAAAGTTCGCGACGGTCAAAGTTCACCAGTTCTTCCTTCACGAAGTTCTTGTCGAAGGACTTGATGCCGCCATTGACGGTTTCGAAAATTTTGCTGAAGTCGAGGTTGTGCGCCTTGTAGAAGGCAATGGCCTCGTCCCGTTCCAGCAAGTCGCTACGGCCGCATGCTTCTGCCAGGGAACGCAGGCCAAGGCTTGCGAGAATCTCGCGGACTTCGTCGGCAATGAAAAAGAGGAAGTTTTCCACGTATTCGGGCTTGCCCGCAAAACGCTTGCGGTATTCAGGATCCTGCGTGGCGATACCCATGGGGCACTGGTTCGTATGGCACTTGCGGTCCATCACGCAACCGAGACTTACCAGCAGGTTCGTGGCAAAACCGAATTCTTCGGCACCGAGGAGGGCGGCAACAACAACGTCACGGCCCGTCTTGAGCTGGCCATCCACCTGAAGCTTGATGCGTCCACGCAAATCGTTCAGCACCAGCGTCTGTTCTGCTTCGGCAATGCCCAGTTCCCACGGAAGGCCCGCATGCTTGATGGAAGTGAGCGGAGATGCCCCCGTACCGCCATCGTGACCGGAAATCAGCACCACGTCGGCATGAGCTTTGGCGACACCCGCGGCAATCGTGCCCACGCCCACTTCAGAAACGAGCTTCACGGAAACGCGGGCCTTCGGGTTGGCGTTGCGCAGGTCGTAAATCAGCTGCGCCAGGTCTTCGATGGAGTAAATGTCGTGATGCGGCGGCGGAGAAATCAGCGACACGTTCGGAATGCTGTGACGGATACGCGCCACGAACTCGTTCACCTTGTGGGCCGGCAGCTGGCCACCTTCACCGGGCTTTGCGCCCTGGGCCATCTTGATCTGCAAATCCTTCGCATGGCGCAGGTAATCGATGGTCACGCCAAAGCGGCCCGAGGCAACCTGGCGAATCGCAGAACTACGGATATCGCCGTTTGCAGCCGGGGTATCGCGGTCAGGGTCTTCACCACCTTCACCGCAGTTGCTCATAGCACCGATGCGGTTCATGGCAATGGCAATGGTCTCGTGGGCCTCGGGGCTCAAGGAGCCAAGGCTCATGGCGCCAGCCACAAAATGCTTCACGATGGATTCGCGAGATTCAACTTCGCTAATATCAATCGGGGTAGCCTTCTTGAACTTGAAGAGACCGCGCAAAGTTGCCTGACGTTCAGACTGGTCGTTAATCAGCTTGCTGTAGACCTTGAACTTCTCGTAGTCGCCACCCTGCACCGCCTGGCGGAATGCGGCAAGGGACTGCGGAGTCCACAGGTGCTTTTCGCCTTCCTTGCGGAACGCATACTGGCCGCCAGACTGCAGAACCTTGCTTGCATCGGCAAACGCAATCTTCTGACGCTCGCCCACTTCGCGGGCAATTTCTTCGAGGCCGATACCTTCGATGCGGCTTGCCGTACCTGGCAGGAACTTCTCGATGAGTTCGTGGTTCAAGCCCACGGCTTCGAAAATCTGTGCACTGCGGTAGCTACGGAGTGTGGAGATACCCATCTTCGACATGATCTTGAGGAGGCCCTTGTCCACAGCCTTCACGTAGTTCGCGGCAGCCGTCACCGGGTCCACATCCAGGTCGCCGTTGTGGCACATGTTGGTGATGCTCTCGAAGGCGAGATACGGGTTGATGACCGTAGCACCGTAACCGAGCAGCAAAGCAAAGTGCATCACTTCGCGAACTTCACCGGATTGAACAATCAAACCGATTTCGGGACGCACGCCCGCTTCTACTAGGGCGCGGTTCACGCAAGCCGTCGCGAGGAGCGAAGGTATAGGCACGTAGCCCCAGTCAATGTTCTTGTCCGAAAGCACGATGATATCGTAGTTGTCGTTCACCGCACGCACGGCATCGCCGGCGAGGTTCTGCAAAGCAGCCTCCAGCACGGAACCGTCACCGCCCAGCGGGAACTGCATCTTGAGCACCTTCGCCTTGAAAGCCTTGTCGCCGATATTTTCAAAGCGGCGGATTTCATCTTCCGTCACAATCGGGCGCGGAATCTTAATCAGGTGCGCCTGTTCCGGAGTTTCTTCGAGAATATTGCCGTGGTTACCGATGTAGGTCGTAAGGCTCATCACCAGCTCTTCACGAATCGGGTCGATAGGCGGGTTCGTCACCTGGGCGAACAGTTGCTTGAAGTAGTTGAACAGTGGCTGAGG
>CALATK010000269.1 GCA_937891805.1 uncultured Fibrobacter sp.
AACACCCCCGAATGTATATAGCTATGTGTTCCTAGCTTTTTCTAATACACAAACACGAGCAATACGACAACAATGAAAGGCTACACATATCCCGAAAACTCCGTCAAATAATCTAAAGAACGCCTCGATGCGGAAAAAATCATCAGGAACTAGATGATTTCTCCTTTCCAGAGTCAACGAATCGTCCACAGCAGGTAAAGTGGCAGGCTTACCGTTGAGCATCCTTCACAATCGTTCACGGCGATGTTCTTGAGCGAAAGCTTGTACCCCTTTGTCGGTGCAAATTTCTTGCAGAACTGCTTGTAGCTTTTGGCTTGCGTGTTCGTAGCCGCCTTGACCTCGACAGGAACGACTTTCCCGTCATTTTCAAAGAGGAAATCAAGTTCTGCGCTGTTCCCCGAACGCCAGAAATACGGGCTTTTTTGCATGCAGAGCAGTTCGTTCAGAACATAGTTTTCTGTGACGGCACCCTTGTTCGTATTGGGCGTGTCGTCCATCAAAATGTCCTTGTAGCCCAGCGAAAGTCTGCGACCCAACAGACCGATGTCCGAAAGGTACACCTTGAAATTCGTCGCATCCGAATTTGCAGACAAGGGAACCTCCGCATTCTGCACAAGCTCAACCAAATGGACAAGCCCGGCGTTCTTAAGCCATTGTAACGCGGCCTCCAGCTCGTGTGCCCTTTTGCCGTTCTTTACATGCGAAAACATGAACTTGTTGTTTTCCTTGGCAAGTTGCTTGGGCACGGAATCCCATATCATGCGGATTTTTTCAAATTCATTTACGGGAGCGTGCTTCGAGAAATCGTCCGCATAGTCCGCAAGGATTTCATCCTGGATTTCTCCCACGGTTTCAAAATTCTTGGAACTAGCGTATTCTTTCACCGCTTCCGGCATTCCGCCTACAACAAGATATTCCTTCAGCAGGCGTTCCATAGGTTTTGCATAGACTTCGGGAATTGTCCGATCGACAGGCCAATCTGCAAAGAGTTCAATGTATCTTTCTTCACCGCAGGCGGTCAAGAATTCCCTGAAGTTCATCGGGAACATCTGCATGCGGTTGACTTTCCCGACAGGGAAGGAAATGTTTTTGCGACGGAGAGCAACGCCGAGCAAGGAGCCCGCGCATGCCACATGGAGTTCCCGCATGTTTTCGCAAAAATATTTCAAAGAAGTGATTGCACGCGGAGCTTCCTGGATTTCATCAAAAATCAGGAGAGTCTTGCCGACCTCAATTTTGCTTTGCGTAAGCAGTTCAAGTTCCCGGACAATCCTCTCTACATCAAAGTCGTAATCGAAAATGGCAGCGAACTTGGCGCTGGACTCAAAGTTGATATAGCATACATTATCGAAGTATTTTGCTCCGAATTCCTTTAAGGTATGGGTCTTGCCGCATTGGCGGACGCCCGTCAGAAGCAGGGGTTTCCGGCGTTTACTGTTTTTCCAGGTGACCAAATCTTTCAAAAATTCGCGTTCCATGCCTTTAATATACAAAAGTCATAGGACTTTTGCAACAGAAATTACATTTTTCATAGGACTTTTTGTGAAATTCTTGCTTTTTTTGCACGAATTGCAGTCCGACATGATGTTTCGGGGCTTCCATGACCCTTTCAAAAGTCGGCATTTTGAGTCGAACGAGGCTTGTAGACGGAATACTGCCACCGGTACCAGTCCGTGGATTATATACAAAAAAACGGGAGAAAGGCATTTTTTTGTTATACTTAAATCATGGCGAAGTTCTTACGCAAATACCTTGGGGAGTTTGTTCTGATGGCCGCAGCGGCGCTGTGGGCTGGTTGCGGTGATTCCGACAAAAGAGGTGATTCTGCCAAGCAGGAAAATGCCAGATTTGATCATCCGTGGAATACGAAAAAATTTTTCGATGAAAAAAACAATGGTAATTTGCTTGAGAAAAAGAAAAAAAGGAGATTGGATTCTCTAAGGAATATCGGAGAACTGTTTGATTCGGGAGTGACGGCTCTTTATGGCGTTTATGAGGCAAATCCTAAGGCGGTCGCCAGTATGTCGGTAAAAAATCAGTCAAAATCAAAAGGCCTTGTCGACTTTCCGGTTAGAGAAAAAATAAGTGTTGTTGAAAAAAGCTCGCTTGACAAAGAATCTGTTTTTAAAGTCTTGGTTTCTTTCACTCCAGGTTTACGCCATATATATAGCATCAAGTATTTAATGAAAAATCCTGATAATCATTTTGAAGGCGAAATCACCTTGAAGTTGACAATCGCTGCGGACGGCTCGGTTAAAGAAAATCAAATTAAATCTTCGACTACAGGTTATAAAGAATTTGATGAAGATATTCAAAAGGCCGTAAACCGCTGGAGATTCCCAAAAGTAAAATCTGGCGAGACTGTTGTGACTTTCCCGATTATGTTTCACGAAAATCCGATAGAAAAAAAGACTACTCAGTCGGAATAGGGCTTTTACCTATGCGTCAAGATTCAAAATTTATAGCAGTGGTGGCTCTCTTTGCATGCGTCAGCCTTGTCGCCTGTGGCGATGATTCGAGCGGCTCCGGTCCAGAGAATACGGAAAGTAGCGCTGTTGAAGAGTCAAGTTCGTCTATAGAAGTCTCATCAAGCAGTGTAAATGGTGATTCCGGCACAGGGGCCGGAATGACATCTTCAAATAGTGTCGACACATCTGTCACAGTCAAAGCCGACACCACAAAAATCATTTACACGCTCAAGCCTTTTGACGGGCCGCTTTCTAACCCGCACAAGGGCTTCACGGTGCCGACCGGTGGCGCGTGGACTTTTGTCCCGGAATTTGAATACGGCCCTTACGGTTCCCTGAATAACAGGGCGTGGGACCTGGTTTCGTACGGTTCCGGTTACCAGCAGTGGAACAAGCTGAACCCGGCAAAGGGCGTTTACGACTGGACGGAACTGGAAAAACTGCTGAACGCGCTTGCCAAGCACAACATGACTTACGCCCTGCGCGTGCTGCCATACACGCCATCATCTATCAAGAGCGATTTTCCGCCGCAAGAAGAATACGACTGGACTCCGCCCTTTGTCTATGAGATGGGCGCGAAGAAAATCCAGATTGACTTGCGGGGGACGGATTTCCATGCGTACGCTCCCGTCTGGGACGATTCCATCTACATCTGGGCGGCGAAGGAGTTCGCGAAGGCCCTGGCCGAAAAATACGATGGCGACCCGCGTATCGAATACATCGATGTCCGCACCTTTGGCGAATGGGGCGAATGGCACACCTCGCACATGTTGGGGAGCGTGATGCCCGCCGACTCGGTGCTGAAGGACATGCTGGACTATTATGCGTCCGTGTTCAAGAAAACCCAGCTGGTGCTGCCTTCCAACGGTTTTGGCGATGTCTATACGCATGCGCTCAACCTCGGCATTACCAAGCGCGACGACGGGTTCATTGGCATTCCCGGCAGGCCCGATACCTTGCTGCGGGCGTACAACGCGAACCTCCCGACCATCGCCGAGAACATCGCCGGTTACAGGACGATGCTGACCTACGACGACCTGATTCCCGGAGGTAGCCAGAAGTGGACTGCGGAACGCTGGGTGGATGCGATTACCACGGCGCACCTGACCTACTACGTGTTGGACCAGGACAATGACTGCGGCTACTATTTCTACAAGGACAACAAGGCGCTGGCCGATTCCATGAGCAAGGTCATCGGGTACAATTTTACCGTGACGCAGGCGGAGTTGCTGACGGTTACGGCCGCGGGGACATCTGCCGACACTGCCACGGGCAATATTGCGACGAGCACATTGAATATTTCTGTCAAGAACACCGGCGTGGCGCCTTGCTTCTTCGATGTGTATTTGGTGGCTGAATTTGAGGACAGCACAGGTGCGTCTCTTGCGCAGATTGGTGAGACCGTTCGCATTCCGAAGGCTTCCTTCAAGGACGGCGCTTCGCAGCAGTTCTCGTTTGGTGGCGCAGTTCCGGTGGGCGAGGTAAATCTTGCAACCCAGCCCGGCGTAACGGTGGCGCTCTCCCTCTACGAGAGCGAAGATGCCTTCAAGAACGGCAAGAATCCCACCGTCCGCTTCGACAACGACGGCCTCCAAGAAAATAATAAGCTACTATTGAAAGCTCGATAACGCGTAATTCAATGTCCCTTCTGCTAGCATTAATCTTCTTGGCGCTTTTCATAAGTGCGATTGTCCGCGGACAGTTCTCTTACGGCAAGGCGGATTACAGTTTCCGCGAGCATCCGGTGCAGTTCGTAATCGTGCTGGTGTTCATTTTGGGCGTGTCGTCGCTTTGCTTTTACCGGTTCCTTGTCGAAATGGAATTCTTGCGGTAAATTTCTACATTTGGGCGCGCTATGCTCCAAAAGAAATCCCTCATCGTGTTTGACCTGGACGGCACGCTGTTCAATACCCTCGGCGACCTTGCCGTGGCGGTGAACTATGCTCTGCGTCATTTCGGCTTGCCGGAACATGACGAGCAGCGGGTGCGGACCTTTATCGGGAACGGTTCCATGAAGCTAATCGAGCGGAGCATGGGGGAGGCTGCCTTCCCCGAAAACATTTCCCGCACGGGCGTTACTGTCGAGATGGTCCACAAGGTCTATTCGGATTTTTATTGGGAACACTGCACCGAACGCACGCTCCCGAATCCAGGCGTTGTCGAATTCCTGCGCAATACGACTGCCCGCGTGGCCATGCTCACCAACAAGCCGGAGCGTCCGACATTCAAGTTGCTGGAACATTTCCACCTTCGCGACCGTTTTGAATTCGTGCTCTGCGGCGACACCACGCCCGAACGCAAGCCCAGCCCCGCGGGCCTGTTGAAAATCATGGAATCTGCGGGTGTCACTCCCGCCGAAACCGTGATGGTGGGTGATGACCAGCCCGACATTCTGGCCGCCCGCAATGCCGGAATCGACTGCATTACGCTGTTCTGCGGGTTTGGAAAGCCGGTGAACTTGCTCCCGCTTGGACCGGAAAATGTGGTTCGCAGTTACGCAGATCTTTTCCGGTTGCTGGCGCAGGTGGCCGGGTAGTTGTTTTTTTGTATATTGTAATTATGAATTTAAGAACACTTGCTTTTGCGACGTCTCTCGTTATTGCGGGATCCGCCTTTGCCGACGACAACATCCGCTTTGTTCCCGAACCTTACCCCATTGGCCAGGCTGACCAGGGGGAGGTAAAGCATGTGGTGCTCAAGGGCGCCAATGTCTCCGGAAAAGAAATCAACCTGGAAAGCGTCATGGGCCAGGGAGTTGGCATGTCCAACTTCAAGTTCCCCAAGAAGATAGCCAAGGGTGCTGCGGTTGCCATTGAGTTCGACATGGATTTTGCGGGCATGGATGGCCAAATCAACCCGGTGGTGGTAATGGTCGCCACCGACGGCACGCCTTACACGGCAACCCTGGACGGTTTTGTGAAGGCCCCCATCTTCTTTGGCGAGAAGCTTTTTGATACGGGATTCTACGCCAAGGGCGAAAAGCGGTCATGGACGTTCTACGTGTGGGAGACCGACAAGAAAGAACGGCCCGACCTGGCTCTGGACTCCGCCGCCATGCGGGAGTTTTCCATGACGTCCAAGCCCGTGATGCTGAACGTGGACAAGCTGGACCAGATCAAGGAAGGGGGCAAGGTCCCAGGCCTCAAGGTGACTCTTACCACAAAGGGACTTTTGCGTGAAGGTCTGGAGCTAAAGCAGAGGAGTATCCGCAAGATTGTGGGCTTCAAGAGTAAAAAGCACCCCAAGGCCACCCCTGAGGTGCTGATTGTGGGCTACTGGAAGGAGTAGTCTGGCCTAAAAAGCGCGAAAAATTCTGTTTTTTCGCAATTTCGCCTTGAAAAAAGGGGAGACTTTAACTAACTTTGGTGCACTCGTAAGAGTCTCGGGATGTAGCTCAGCCTGGTAGAGCGCTTGAATGGGGTTCAAGAGGTCGCTGATTCGAATTCAGTCATCCCGATAAAAAGGCCCGCTTTTGTAGCGGGTCTTTTCTATTTTGTTGAAAAGGCGTTTCTTTGGTACGGAGCGCCGCGGAATATTTAAGGAGCAAGTTTAAGGAGTAGGGTGGCAAAACGCATACCAAAGACCGAGGCCCCTCTGGAGGTTGGCCGCAAGCGGAAGTCCCAGGAGCTGGAACTTTTTTGCGAGGTCTATATCCCGCTGGCTCCGTCGGTATATACCTACGGCGTTCCCGAAGGCGCAAAAGTTGAACGGGGAAGCGTGGTCTGGGTGCAGTTCGCCACCCGCAAGAACCCCCTGCTGGCCCTGGTTTTCCGCGTGAGCCGGGAGCGGCCCACCTTTGACGTGCGGTGCGCCTACCCCCATGCTTCGGGCTATGTCTTTAACGAGCGGTATATGGACGCCCTGGAATGGGTGGCACGCTACTATATAAGTACTCCCATGAAGGCCCTGGACGTGTTCTGGCCCTCGGATTTCGGGAAGTACCTGGACGCCATTGTTGCCGATGCTGGCACGGAAGTTGCGGCTTCGGGTACGAATGGTGTTGCCTCGGGTGTGAACGGCGCCGAAGCTAGCACGGAAGTTGCGCCGGTTAGTACGGGTGAAACTTTGGCTGGTTTGGAAGGTGTCGCGCCCCTGACGGACGAGCAGCAGGTGGCGTTGAACGCCCTGGTGGCCCGCCTAGAAGGAAACGGTTTTCGTGGGGCGCTTTTGCACGGGGTCACCGGCAGCGGCAAGACCCGTGTCTATCAGGAACTGGCCCGCGTGGCTCTCAGCCGGGGGCTCAAGGTCTTGATTCTCGTGCCCGAAATCGGGCTTACGCCCCAGACGGCGGGGCGGTTCGAAAGTTTTTTGGGCGTGCCCGTGCAGGTGCTGCATTCCGCCCTTTCGGCTCCAAAGAAGCGCTCTGCCTATGTGTCCGTGCTGAAGGGGGAGGCCCGTGTGGTTCTCGGGACCCGGAGCGCCATCCTTGCGCCCTTCGACTTTGATGTGGTTGTGCTGGACGAGGAACACGACAGTTCCTTCAAGCAGCAGGACCCGGCTCCCCGCTACCACACGCGGGAACTGGCCTTTCACTTGGCCCACAAGTACGGGGCCCTGGTGGTGCTCGGGTCTGCCACGCCGGCCCTAGAAACTTTTTATAACGCGAACCAGGGTCACCTGGAACTACTTTCCCTGAAAAAGCGGGCTACGGCGGCGCCCCTGCCCGATGTAAAGATTATTGACATGGGGGAGGTTCGGCAGCAGAAGGGCATCCTCATGTCGCCGGAGTTGCGGGAGGCCCTGACGGAATGCGTTACGGCTGGGGAGCAGGCCATTGTGCTTATGAACCGCCGTGGATATTCTAAGATTCGGGTGTGCAGCAGCTGCGGCGAGACGCTCTACTGCAAGCATTGCCATGTGCCTCTGGTTTACCACCGGCAGTACCGCGGGCTCTTGTGCCACTACTGCAACAGCATCTATCCGGAAAACACCTGCTGCCATTCCTGCGGGGCGGAGACCTACGAATACGTGGGTGGCGCCATCGAAAAGCTGGAAGAAGAAATTGTGCAGTGGATTCCGGGGGCGAACGTGGTCCGCATGGACAGGGACACCACCCAAAACGTAGGTTCCGTGGAAAAGATTCTGGAGTCTTTCAGGAACCGGGAACACAACATTCTGCTGGGCACCCAGATGGTGGCCAAGGGCCACGACTTTCCGGGCGTGCGTCTTGTTGGGATCGTCGGGGCCGACAGCGGGCTCGGCATTCCCGACTTTCGCGGGACGGAGCGGCTGTTCCAGCTGTTGAGCCAGACGGCAGGCCGTGCAGGCCGCGCCCAGGGGGGCGGCCGAGTCCTGATACAGACCATGAATCCTGTGGAACCCATAATGCAGTTCGCCCTGAACCACGACTATGCGGGTTTTGCCCGGAGTGAACTTTTAAACCGGAAGGCGGCGCTCTATCCGCCCTTCTGCAAGCTGGTGTCCATCTCTGTCGGGAGTCGTGACGAATCGGCCCTGAACGGGGCTCTGTCAAAGCTTGAGGCCCTGTGCAAAAAGGAAAAGTCCCTGATGGTGCTTGGGCCTGTGGAGGCCTTTGTGCCTGTGGTGCAGAACGTGCACTGGAGCAGGCTCTACCTGAAAACCCAGGACCTGAACGCTGTGCGGAGCGTGCTCGGGCCTGTGATGAACAATCCCAAGGCTTTTGCCCCCGGGGTAGATGTGAAGGTGGAAATAGAGTAGGTCACCTCTAAAAATTCATTTTCAAAAATTTGGCTGCAACGCATCGTGCAGTTTCGTCACTCAAAGTGACAAATACCTCCAGTATTCGCCACTTTTCGTTCCTGCCTGCACT
This sequence comes from uncultured Fibrobacter sp., assembly GCA_937891805.1. Classification (GTDB taxonomy): domain Bacteria; phylum Fibrobacterota; class Fibrobacteria; order Fibrobacterales; family Fibrobacteraceae; genus Fibrobacter. The sequence continues at coordinate 8,260 of CALATK010000269.1, forward strand.
CGGTTTCGCTCAAATTTTCGCATCAAAGCAATTTCTTAGAGGTGCCCTGCAGTTATTCTTCTACAACCAGGTCCATGGCCCGTCGGAGCATTTCGGCGGCGTCTTTTGTTTTGGGGGCTTCCTGGCTCAAGACCTGACGGAACTTGCGGGCACCGGGGAGTCCGGTGAACAGTCCGTAGAGGTGGCGGGTGAGGATGGTGGCAGGCGTCCCTTTGGAAAATTCCTTTTCAACATAGGGCAGGTAGGCTTCGAGAACCGCCTTGCGGGAGGTGACTGGCGACGATGCGCTGCCAAAAATCCGTTCGTCGGCATCCCGCAGGAACCATGGATTTTCGTAGGCTTCGCGACCCACCATCACGCCGTCCAGGTCTTTCAGCTGTTCTTCTATCTGGTCCAGGGTCTTGATGCCGCCGTTGATGGAAATGTTCAAGTTGGGCATCTCGGTCTTTAAATTGTGGACAAATTCATATTTCAATGGCGGAACTTCCCGGTTCTCTTTGGGACTGAGCCCCTTGAGCCAGGCCTTGCGGGCGTGAATAATGAAAACGCGGCAGCCTGCGTCGGCGATAGTCCCGACAAAGTCCCGGAAAAATTCCCAGCTGTCGAATTCATCTACGCCGATGCGGCACTTGATAGAGACGGGAATGGAGACGGCATCCTGCATGGCCTTGAAACAGTCCGCCACCAGGTTCTTGTCCTTCATGAGACAGGCGCCAAAGTTCCCGTTCTGCACCCGGTCCGAAGGGCATCCGCAGTTCAGGTTCACTTCGCCAAAGCCTGCGCGTTCCACCATCTTGCTTGCCGCCGCAAGTTCTGCAGGGTCGCTTCCGCCCAGCTGGAGCACCGCGGGCATTTCGCAGTCTTCATGGCCCAGGAACAGTTCCGGGTCCTTGCAGTGCAAAAGTCCTGTAGATACCACCATCTCGCTGTAGAGCAGGATGTTCTTGGAAATCAACCGCAAAAAATACCGCTCGTGACGGTCAGTGCAGTCCAGCATGGGGGCGATAGAAAGCCGTCGGTTAAAATCCAGGTCCATGGGGAGAAAGATAGTAATTAGGGGCTAGGATCTAGGGGCTAGGATCTAGGGGTTAGGGGCTAGGATCTAGGGCCTAGTAAAGCGGGTCTCAAGATTTGTCATCCTTGCGCCTCGTGCTTTGAACCTCACAACCCACAACTCATAACTCATAACTCACCACTCATAACTCACAACCCACAGCTCATTTCGCCCGCCAAGCGCTAACCATTTTTCTATAATAATGCTTACCATGAGCCTAATTAAAAACATTGTCGTAGCGGGCGGGACCCACGGAAACGAGCGGACCGGTGTCCGCCTGGTGGAAAAGTGGATGGAACACCCTGAATGCTACAGCTCCTGTTGCCCAAGCGCCAAGGTGGAACTGGTGCTTTCGAACCCGGAGGCGGTTCGGCTGAACAGGCGGTATCGCGACCACGACTTGAACAGGGCTTTTTCGCAGGTGTGCCTGGACATGGGCGCTGAACCCCAGGAATACGAGTTCCGCCGTGCCCGGGAATTGAACCGCATATACGGCCCCAAGGGAACAGGCACAAAGACGGACCTGTTGCTGGACGTGCACAATACGGGAGCGAACATGGGGCTGTGCCTGATCCTTTCGGCACGGGACCCCTTCACCATGAAAGCCTCCGCCGTGCTGACCCAGGAATTCATGGACGCCTGGATTTATTACCAGCCCGAAGAACGGAGCATGTCGCCCTATTTCGGGACGGTGGCCAATGCCGACGTGTGCATCGAGATTGGCCCCCAGCAGCACGGCACGCTGGATGCCCGCCTGTTCGAGGAATCGGAAAGTCTTGTGAGGCGTTACCTGGAACTTGCGGAGGATTGGAACCGTGGGGAACTCCAGAAGCGTGCTCCCATCCAGGTGGAAGTGTTTACGCAACTTCGGGACCTGGGTTACCCCAAGGCCTGGGCGGGAGCCCCCATCGAGGCCATGATCCATCCCGATTTGTTGGGTCGTGACTTTGGCGAACTGAAGAAGGGCGACAAGTTGTTCCGCACCTTCGACGGCAAGGACATTCTGTACCAGGGCGAGCCGGACGGGCGAGAGAGCGTGTGGCCCATCTTTATCAACGAACCCGCCTACTACGAGAAGGACATCGCCATGAGCCTTACGGTAAGGACCGTGGAGGAGTGGTAGCTCCTGCGTCATCCTGACGCCACGAAGTGGCGGAAGGATCCAGTCTGGAGTCTTGTGATGAATGGTTCAGGAATGGCGCTCCCTGGATTCTTCACGACCTGAGGTCGTTCAGAATGACGTTGAAATAATTTCTAAAATTTGTACAGGAAGTTTTTATGGCTGAATTTGATATGAACAACGTGCCCAGTGCAGAACTTTCCATGGTTCCGGGGGAAGAACGCTTGAAAAATTTCATGGAACTGGTCCAGGCCGAAAAGACCAAGCCCTGGGAGTCCCGTCTTCAGGACATTCTGGATTCCTTCGAGGATTTTTTGACCCTGCGTCCGGAACCGCCCCAGTCCTGGTTGGACAACTACGCCGCCAGCGGCAAGAAGTTTGACTACCATCAGGTGGTGCTGCCCCAGGATTTCCAGGACCCCTACGAAGACGACCTGGGGAACATCCGCAGGCTCCGTGGCGAATTCGAGCGTGTGCCCAGCACCATGGCCCTGGAGCACGAACTGATTAGCCGCAATTACTTTATCTATGAGAACGGACACGCCGACCCCATTGCAGCCCCACGCCCCATGCTCATGCTAGAAAGCAAGGACCGGGACGACGACCAGGAGGAGGAAGAAGGAGACATCACCTGGGACTGCTGTATCTCCATTTTCCCCGACGGAAGCTACACTTCTTACAACCTGGACCACGACGACGAAGAGGTCTTGGGGGAGGATTTCAAGGCCGTTTTCGAAAAACACATCGAAACTCTGTCCAAAATGCAGCTGGTGATTCCCGTAGAGGGCAGGGATTATGGTATATTGAGGAGTGATGCGTAGGCTTTTGACAAAGGTAATGCTCGGAATGTCCCTGCTTTTCGGCGGGGCCTTTGCAGCCTTTATCCAGAGCCCCATACCGCCCAGCACCCAGCAGAACTTTGTGCGGGATACCGACGGTGACGGCCGCATGGACCAGATGGAAATCCGTTTCCTGGGAAACTTGACCAAGGAATACGTCTCTTCCA
>CALATK010000270.1 GCA_937891805.1 uncultured Fibrobacter sp.
TTCTTGACCCATGCGGCGGCCTTGTCCACGTTACGGACGGCCATGCCGAGCACGGTCATCACGAGCTCGGCAACGGCGTTGGCGTTTGCACCCGGGGTGTTGAACACGCAGATGCCCTTCGCGGAAGCCTTGTCGATAGTGATGTTGTTCACGCCAGCGCCGGCGCGGGCGACAGCCAAGAGGCCGTCAAAGTTGTCGGTATCAACCTGGGCGGAACGCACCAAGATGGCATCCGGATTCTCGACGGAGTCGGAAACCTGGTAGAACGAGCCAAACAGGCTCAAGCCTTTCTTGGAAATGTTGTTCATCGTCTTAATAGTTGCCATTTTTATGTCCTTTGTTAATGTTAAAAAGTTGTGAGGTCGCTTCGCTTTGAGTTATGAGGTCGGCACTTCGTGCCTTTGAGCTTTTACAATCGCGCCTTCGGCGCCAATTTTTTGCTCAAAGCCTTGTGAAACAAGGCGTGCTCATACCCCATAGCCCATACCTCTAAGGTTCTTGCCAGCGGCCTCTTTCCTTAATCAAATTCACGAGTTCCTCGATGGCGTCCTCTTCGGGGATGTTCTTCTTGACAGCCGTCTTGCCTTCGAACAGCGTAATGCGGCCGGGGCCACCGCCCACGTAGCCGAAGTCGGCGTCGGCCATTTCGCCCGGGCCGTTCACGATGCAGCCCATGATGCCGATGGAAATGTCGGAGAGGTGTCCGAAGCGGGCCTTGATTTTGCCCATCACCTGCTGGATGTCGTAGAGGGTGCGGCCGCAGCTCGGGCAGCTGATAAAGTTCGTCTTGCTGCGGCGGCAGTAGGCGGCCTGCAGAATGTCGAATGCAAGGAGCACGCTTTCCTTAGCGCCCTTGTAGCCGTCAATCACGACGGCGTCGCCAAGACCGTCGGTCACGAGGCTTCCGATATCGGCGGACACGCGGAGCGTATCGCGTTCGCTGTCGTTAATCTTGGCGTAAAGCAGAATGGGGTCTTGGCGACCCGCAGCTTCGAGAGCAGCGGCAAGAGCGCGCACGCCCGAAACCATCTCGGCGCCGGTATAGCAAAACACGGAACCTGCGGGCACGCTCGCCGGATTCGCGGCGAACCCCGCGATGTCCATCGCATCCTTGAACTGCACCACGGGGGCGGCATCCAGGCTCGGCAGGGCGAATTCAGCGTTGCGGCGTTCGCCGGTAAGTGCAATCGCGTCGGCCTTCACGCCGACCTTCACCGGATGAGAACCTCCGATTTCTACGCCGGAAACAGCGACGGGCGTCGTCGCCCTGCGTTCGTAATGGTACGGGTCCTTCTCGAGAACCGGCACGTTGTATGCCGTCGGAGCAGCAGGCAAAGCGCAGGCCTTGATGAGTTCCTGCGCCACCGGGACTTCGGCCACCGGATCTTCGGTCAGGGAAACACGAATCGTATCTGCCAGGCCATCGAGCAGGAGTGCGCCGATGCCCGCGGCCGACTTAAGTCGTCCGTCGGCACCCGCGCCCGCTTCCGTCACGCCCACGTGGAACGGGTACGGCTTGAAGCCTTCCTGCTTGATGCGTGCGGCGAGCATGCGGTAGGCGGCAATCGCCACGCGCGGGTTGCTGCTCTTGAGACTCAGAACGACCTGGTCAAAATGTTCGGCTTCGCACACGGCCAAGTATTCCATGGCGCTTTCCACCATGCCTTCCACCGTGTCGCCGTAGCGGTAAATCATACGGGCCGAGAGCGAACCGTGGTTCACGCCAATGCGAATGGCGCGACCGAGGCGCTTGGCTTCTTGCACGAACGGCGTAAAGGCTTCGGCCACCTTTTCCTTGCCTTCGTCAAAAGACTTGTCCGTCTGCTGGTCAAGCGTCAAAATGCCCGTATCCACGAAGTTGCCCGGATTGATGCGGACCTTTTCGACCCACTTGAGCGCTTCGAAAGCGGCCTTCGGCTGGAAGTGGATGTCGGCGGAAACCGGCACCGTGCAGCCGGCAGCTCGCACCTGCTTCATCACTTCCTCGAGTGCGGCAGCATCTGCAAATGTCGGAGCGGTAATGCGAACCAGGCCACACCCCACCTTGGCGAGCGCCAAAGTCTCGGCCACAGTCTTCTCGACGTCTTTCGGCTTGGTGGTGGTCATGGACTGAACTAAAATGGGGGCGTTGCCCCCTATCAAAGCCTCGCCAACGCGGACTTGTACAGTTTCCCTGCGGACGGCATTGAAGCGGTCGGCAACATACGGGAATTCGCAAAACTTGGTCATGGTGCCAAATTTAGAAAATGACACCCGCCCTAGCAACAGCACCTATCTATTTTACCCTCCCCCGTTGCCACCTTTTATGCATTTTTGTAGATTTATGCATAGAATAACTCAACCCGTTTTTCCTGCGCTTGGGAATGATCAAAAATGCGACATTCTTTTCGGTGTTGGAAACATCAAGGAGCCATAATGGCACACTATCTTTTTACCTCTGAATCCGTGTCCAAAGGACACCCAGACAAAGTTTGCGACCAAATTTCGGACGCCATCCTCGACGCCTGTCTTGCCCAGGACCCCAAAAGCCGTGTAGCCTGCGAAACTCTGGTGAACACGGGTCTCGTCGTGATTTCCGGTGAAATCACCACCAAGGCAGTAATCGACTACCAACAGATTGCCCGCAAGACCATCAAGAATATCGGTTACGTAAACCCGGAACTGGCCTTTGACTACAAGGGTTGCTCCGTTCTCGTCGCCCTAGACAAGCAGTCCCCAGACATTGCCCAGGGCGTTAACGCCAAAGCAGCCGAGGGCAAGAAAGACGACAAGCAGGGTGCCGGCGACCAGGGTATGATGTTCGGCTACGCCGTGAACGAAACCAAGGAGCTGATGCCGCTCCCGATTAGCCTCGCCCACAAACTCATGGAAGAAATTCAGAACCTCCGCGAAACGGGCAAGATCAAGTGGCTCCGTCCCGACGCCAAGTCCCAGGTGACGGTTGAATACGACGAAAACGACAAGCCGGTCCGCGTGGACACCGTGGTCATCTCCACCCAACACGACGAATTCGTGAACGGTAAGGAGCTCAAGCACTCTACCATCGAAAAGGAAATCATCGAGAAGCTCATTAAGAAGGTAATTCCCGCGAAACTCCTGGACAAGAAGACCCGTTACCTGGTAAACCCCACCGGCAAGTTCGTGGTGGGTGGCCCCCACGGTGACTGCGGACTCACCGGACGCAAGATTATCGTCGACACCTACGGCGGCATGGGCCGTCACGGTGGTGGCGCCTTTAGCGGCAAGGATCCGAGTAAGGTGGACCGCAGCGCCGCTTACGCCGCACGCTACGTAGCAAAGAACATCGTAGCTGCTGGACTTGCCTACCGCTGCGAAGTCCAGTTGGCCTACGCCATCGGCTACAGCAAGCCCGTGTCCGTGCTGGTGAATACCTTCGGCACCGGCAAGATCGACGACCGCAAGATCGAAGGAATTGTCGCCAAGGTATTCGACCTCTCGCCCGCCGGTATCGAAAAGATGCTGGACCTGCGCAAGCCGGGTTACGTGGTTACCGCCGCCCTCGGCCATTTTGGCCGCACGGGTGCCCGTTTCACGTGGGAAAAGACCGACAAGGCCGCTACACTGAAGAAACTCGCCAAGGTGTAAAATCCTTTGGACAGAATCCTTTGTTCATAAAAAGAGTTCCCTGGTTAGGGAACTCTTTTTTTCTATAAAGTAAATCGACAACAAATTCCTAGTCCACAATGCAGCGCACGGAATAGCCCAACTGTTTTGGAGCCTGCCAGTATTCCGCCTTGGCGCCGGATGTGACATGCAGGACATGTCCATAATAATTATCAAAATTGGTGGACCAGAAACCGGTCATTTCACCTGCATTTTCAAAACTTCCGCCATAGCCCTCTTCCCAGCGACCTGCCGGGTAAGCCGAAAATCCGTAGGTGTCAGTGCCATTGCCGCTGTTCCAGCCGGACTTGGCCTTCAGCGCCGTCCCTGCCGTCGCGGAGCCTTCGGCTGTGGCGTTACCTCCACCCACAAGGGTAAGCATTGTCTGCATTTCGTCGTAACTGGGCAGGTGAGAACCGGCGGGGCATATTCCCTGGACATTTTTCTTTGCCTTGACTAGGGCTACCAAATCACTGCACCCGTCACCTTCACCGTATCCGCAATTTGTCTTGCTGGAATCCATAGCACCACCCCAGGTGTAAAGCCTTCCGTACTTGGAGCAATTGGCGTCATCTTCGCCGTAGCAGACACTTCCATAGGCCTTGTAATTCAGGTTTTCGGCCATCCATACCTGGTCCCCGATCTTTACGGTCTTGTAAACCTTGGTGTCACGGGAATCCTTCAGACTTCCATAAATAATCTTGCTTTCTTTCGCAGTGTTGTTTACGCAGCGTACGGAAAACTCCAGACCTTCGGGCGGTTCACGCGTCCAAGCCCATTGCACGCCATCCGTAAAGGTAAGGACCTTGAGCCCCGCCGAATTCATCCAACCGGCGTAGTCGCTGGGATACAGGTCTGTGGGGGCCTCGTCCCATCCAGCCATCCAGAAGCCGGTCGCGGCACCCTTGCCGTCACAAGCCGAGGTCCGCGCGTCACATTTGCCTGCTGGCAACGCGGAGAACCCGACAATATCCGTTCCCTTTTTGGACCAGTCGTTTTTCGCCCTCAGGGCATTGAACGGGGAATCTCCTTTAACGTTGACAGAATCAAGCAGCGACGCAATTTGAATTTTCTTAAGAGAATCAATCTTGCCAGAATTTATCAGTTCCTTCAAGGCGGCAGCAGTCTGATGCGCCATCGGGTCATACCCGGTAATGGAATTCACATAGTTAAACAAGGTGAGAATTTCCGTATGACTCGGCAGGTGCCAGCCATCGGGGCAAATTCCCTGGACATGTTCGCCAGACTTGACTTTTTTCGCCAATGCGTTGCAATCCTCCGTCGGTTCTTGCCCCATACCCATGTCTATGCCACAACCCGTCTTGACCGTATCCATCACGGCTCCCCAGGTGTAGAGCCTGCCATACTTGATGCAGTTATCGGAATCGCCGCCATAGCAGGCATTCCCGTAAATCGAGCCACCCGCCTTGTAGGCATAGTTCAAGTTTTCGGCCATCCATTCCTGATTCCCAATTACAACGGTCTTGTAGGTCTTGTTGTCACGCTTATCAGTCAAGCTGCCATAGCTGAAATCGCCCGAAGAGCCATCATCCGTCTTGGAGGCCAGTTTCCACTCGTTGGCGGCACAACGGTAATCTTCGCCATAAGTCGCACTCAACTCGTTCTTGTTCTTCTTGGTCATCCCTGCGGTTTCGGCATCGCACTCGCCCAACTTGAAGTTGTTCCACCAGAAGCGCTTGAAGAACTTCTCGAAGGCAGGAACATCTTCGCCCAGTTCCCAGGACCTGATGTTGGCTCGGATTTTAGCAAGGTCGGCAGTGCACGCCCAATCGGCGATATCCGTCTTTTCATTCTCGTCATCCCAAGAGCCGTCCTTTTCGATGTCGCTGGCAAAACCCGCCAAGCGGTCGGAAAGCTTGCCCTCGGTAAGTTTCCCCTGCATCAAGATGCTTATGGCCAGAAGGGCCGCATTGTCATCCCCCTTCGCAAAGATATCCAGGTCTTCGGCAGAGGCATTGTCCACCTCTATCCCGAAGGCCTTGAACACATCGGACTCGGCTTTTTTCTTTGCCGAGGAAATCGTCTCGCCAGAACCCACGAGTTCAATAACCCTTTCATACTCCAAATGGGTAAGCAAGTTGATGTTCGCCTTTTCCCGTTCAGAAAGATCTACCAGGGCGTTCAAGGTAATCTGGCTCTTGGAAACCTCGCCGGTCACTTCGTTGCGGTAGAAGCCCTCCGTTTCTAGCAGGGCAAATTGCGACTTGAGGGAAATGTCCTTTATAAGGAACGTTCCCGTGTCGCTGGCGATTTTACCCTTAAAACTCTTTCCCGTCTGGTAAAGTTTCCCGGATTCTACCAGGGTTGCTCCATCCAGTTCTTGCACGGTAATACTAGACCCCTGAAGGAACGGTCCCTTCTGGGAAACTCCCGCCACAGTACGATCTTCTATCGCGATAATCTGGGTCTCTTCGCTGGTGCCGCCAGCATGTTTGTCGTTGCTGCAAGCGGCGAGAAGTAAAAGAATCAAGGAGATTGCCGCAGTCGCTACGCTCCTTCGCAATGACGTTTGTGTCAGAACAATCTGATTATTTTCCATATTAAGCATTCTGCATCTCCTGTATGTTTTTTGTCAAAGGGAATAGTTGAAGGTTCAGGCGGTAGACACGGTCCATGCCGTCGTCTTCGGTGGCGATGGCCACCACCTTCTTGCGGAATTCCGCCAGTTCTTCCACAATTTTCTTGTAGGCTCTCTGGGTAAGACCCATGGTAATGCCCGAAACGTTCCTCTCCGAAAGAGGCAAGTTCTTGATGGCGTCCAGCGCAAAGCCCCCCATCTGCAGGTGCATCTGCTGAATGGTCAGGGGAACGAAACTCATTTCGCCCGTGGAGACCGACTTATCCGACTGGCTGTAGGATCCGTCCCGGTTTTTCACCAGAAGGCCGAGACTTTCCAGATAGCGCACGGATTCCTTCACCTCACTGGCCGTCAGCTTGGGCAGGCAGCAGTCCGCCACCTTCTTGGGAAACATTCCCGGCACATGGGGAACCAATTCGCGAAGCACGGGATTTTTCCAGGATTCGTAATACCCCATAGAATCCTTGCCCAGAACGTTCACCTTGTGGGCCTGGGCAAGGGCCTGCATCTCATCGTAGGCCTTTTTTCTGGCGGGCCCCAACTTGGACTGGTTGTAGGTGACCAGGGACTTGAAATACGCTTTTTCGAAGCCCTCCAGGCCCATGGCCTGGGCGACGCGGTCGGCACCAGTCCCCCGAAGGGAACTCTTGCCTTCGCTGACCAGCTTGAGGAACACCGGCGAAACATAACCGGCCCGCCGGGCGAAATCGCGCCAAGTAAGGCTGTGGCGCTGCTTGTTCTCGGTAAACCATTGCCGCATGAACTCGCGATAGTCTTGAAAATTGGTTACTGATTGCATACCCTGAAATTAGATGTTTTTTTCGGGAAATGCAATATTTTTTGATACAAACACGCCAAATTTTGCAATTATACGCTTTTGTAGCATATTTTTATTTTTTTTATGATACAAAACAGGCGAAAAAGAGCGAAAAACGGCAAACCGGAGGCCAATATAGACAAGGACTATTTTTTCTCTTGCCCATTGAACCCCATTTTCTACCTTTACCGCCATCATGAGAATACCGCTCCAGCTTGCCGTTATTTTTGCCATCTGTATCGCCGGTGAAGTCCTTCACCGCGTCGTGGGCGTGCCCCTGCCCGGCAACATCATCGGCATGGTCCTTCTCCTGATTTTACTTTGTACAAAAGTCATCAAGCCAGAACACATTTCGGGCGTCTCCAGTTTTTTCCTGAAATACCTGGCCCTGTTCTTCTTGCCACCCAGCATTGCCATCATGACCGTGGGCGACGACGTTCTTTCCAAGTGGCCGCTGTTGCTGTTCCTGTGTATCGCCTTTACGCTTGTGACCATCGCCATGGGCGGCTGGGCAACCCAGTTCCTTATCCGCAAGCAGGAATACCGGGAAAATCTGGCCCTGCGCGCGGAGCGACTTGCTAGGAGGGCCGCACAAGACAAGACCGAAGGGGGCAAGCCATGAGCTCCATCATCAATTCTCCCCTGTTCGGCATCTTGCTGACGCTCGTCGCCTTCGAAACAGGCGTACTCATCAGCCAAAAGTTCAAGTATTCCTTCTTGAACCCGCTGCTCATCGGCAACGTCCTTATCGTCGGGTTCCTGCTGATTACGGGCGTAAGCCTCGAAAGCTACAACGTAGGCGGCGACTACATTTCTGTAATGCTGTCGCCTGCCACCGTGGTCCTTGCCGTTCCGCTTTACAGACAAATTCAAAAACTCCAGCATTTCTGGAAACCCATCCTTGCAGGGATTTTTGCAGGATCTTTCACTGCCATGGCCTGCGTCATTGTGGCAGGCAAACTTTTGGGGCTCACTAAGGCGCTGACACTGTCGCTCCTTCCCAAGTCCGTCACCATCCCCATGGGGAGCGTCATCTCCGAACAGATCGGCGGCATTCCCTCGGTGACCATTATCGCCATCACCGTCACGGGAATCACGGGAGCGGTTACGGCCCCTGCCGTGTGCCGGTTCTGCCGCATCAAGCACAAGGTGGCGCAAGGAATTGCCATCGGTACGGCAAGCCATGCCCTGGGAACCACCAAGGCTATGGAAATGGGCGAAGTGCAAGGCGCCATGAGCGGACTTGCCATCGGCATCGCAGGGCTTTTTACGGCCGTCATTGCACCGATAGTTATTGAGTTGCTGTAGCCGTCTCTTAGTTGTAATGAACGGCGCGAGTGCAGCGACCTACCGCCCTACCAGGACTTCACAGAGCAGGGTTTCGCTTTCAGGAATCTTCATGAGACGCTTGAGTTCGTCTTCGTAGAAGAAGGTTTCCCGACGGGCGTACTTGCCGAGACTCCGTGCAGACTCGCGAAGCATCTCGGCCACATAGCCCGCGTTCATGTTCAGGCAGCGGTAGCCGCGGTCCCCCATGATATTGCAGGCGTCTTTCAGGTCCACCGTAAAGAATACTGCAAAGGCCGCATCTTTCGGACTTTCCCCGTCCAGGTGCGCTTTCAAGAAACCTTCACGATCCAAGTTCCCGGCATGCAGGTACAGGGATTTTTTCGAAGGCTGGTAACGGTAAATTCCTTGATAGACCAGGGACACGTCAAAGCAAGCCACCCAGATTTTCAGGAGTCCCGCCCCGAAGGCATTCAGGGTGCAGATTTCCATCCAGCGGAGCAGCGTAGAAAAATCGTCCAGGGAGGCGGTCCAGGGTTTGAAAGGCCTGTGTTCCAGCGCCCCCGGCCCCAAGAAGTCGTATTCCCTAAAGAAAAACTCGTTGGGGTATTTTTGCGGCGTCAGGGGGAATTCATCCCCTTCGAAAGCCTGGTTCTGGACCCTGAAAACCTTGACGCACTTGGACAGGTCCGTAATGCTTTCTGCCTTGTTCTGCAAAAGGAAACGGGCCCGCACCCTGGGGTTCAGGGCGGCATTTTCTTGCATGGGGAGTTCTCCCCTGCTGGAATAGGCGAACTGCGAGGCCAGTTCATACTTTTTCAGAGCCTTGGGCATTATAGCCACCGCGGCCATAGGGATTTCACTCACCCCCAAATCCAAGGCGTAGGCTACTTCTGCATCCACAAAGCTCCCGAGAGGAATGCCCATGGCTCCTGCAGAACGGGCCGAAATGGAGGCCAGCCCCACGTACGACCCCACGTCCAGTTCCAGCTCGTGGTAGGCGGCTTCCTTGAACCGCCAGACGGCACGGTCAAGCAACGCCGTAAAGAACAGCGTAATGGGAGCTTCTTCGATGAAGTTTCCGTCGGCAAAGGCCTTGACCAAAGCCTCTAGGCGGGGCTTTTTCAGCTTGGCGTTTTCCCAGGGGTAGGCCACCAGTTCACGGGTCTCGTAATCGAACTTGTAAAAGTCGTCGGGAACGCTCTGGCCCTTTATGTAGGCGTAAACGCCCACCGAGCGCAGTCCATCGGCAGAAACGTCATTCTGCAGCTGGGTAAAGAGGCGGTTCAGCAGGGTGGAAGAAGACTGGGTTATCTCGAATAGGTCCTCCGAGGTGGACTTTTTCCGTTGGCCCGCCTTGACCCCGTTGGTGGCATAGCGCCTGCCTGCCGCATAGGGGTTCGAAACATTTCCAGAATATTCCCAATGGAGGGTAACTGGGTCGCCGGACACCTGCCGCCCATACTTGATGGACTCGTGATATGTTTCGGAAAAATAAGCCACAACGAAAAGATAGTAAATGGAGGTTAGGGGATAGGGGTATGAGGTCGGTCGCCACAGGCTCCCTTTGAGTTATGAGTAATGAGTAGTGAGCATCGTCTTGTTTCCTTCACAACAGAAAACTCATAACTGACAACTGACTACTCCCATCCCGTTTTCCCCCGTAAACAGAGCTTTTTTAAAAGTAAGCAAATTATAAGGGGTACTTTATGTATATTGGGAAAAGAGGATTCTTATGACCAAAAAGAAATTGCTGACTATCCCCCTGGCCTGTGCCTTTGCCCTGTGCTTTTCCGCCTGTGAAGGCGACAACACCGTAAGCGTTTCGGAAAAACCGGCACCGGATTCTGAAACCCCAGTAGATTCCTCGGCAACTCCTGCCGATTCCTCTGACCCAAATGCGGCAGGGGTGAAATTTCTCGTCGACGATTTCGAGGACGGCGACAACCAAAGCCCTCTCGGTGAATACTGGTATGTCTATAATGATGCGGGAAGCGGCGCAGAATCAACAATCGAAACCGTAACCAAGGATTCGGAAGGCCACCCCGCCCCCACCAAGAGCGACAACGGCAGCAAGTTTTCATTCAATGTCAAGTACACCCTGAAAAAAGGTGGATACGAATACGATGCCTATGTTGGATGGGGCGTCGCCATGCCGCAAGGCGAGGACTATAGCAAGTACAGCGCCGTCCAATACCGCTATAAAGGCGGAAGCCACTGCATCCACATGGAAATTTCCGACATTACGGACAGCGACCACTATTCGTCATGCCCATCAACAAGTAAGGAATGGACCACCGTTACGGTGAAGTTTGCCGAAATGAAGCAGGAAGGCTGGGGCGCAGCAAAAGCCTTCAATGCAGCCCACATCAACAAGGTGAGTTTCCAGGCCAAAGGCCCGGATACCCAGGATTCCGTATTCATCGACGACATCTACCTGATTGGTGACGGTAACGGCATTGACGATGGAGGTTCCAACAATAACGAACCTCCGAAAGAAGAGGAGAAGAAACCCGACATCGAGCCAAAAGACGCCGTGATTCCCAAGGTCACCCTGGGAGAACTGGATATCGACACCGACCTTCAGAAGAAAGCTATGAAATACCTGAACAAGGGCGTGAGCTTCACCAACTGGCTCGAAGAAAACCGTAAGTTCGATGGGACCTTCAAGGTAGGCAAGAACGACATTAAAATCCTTTCGGAAAACGGATTCAAGGCCATACGCTTGCCCATCGACCTGGACAAGTACGCTCCCAACCGCGATGAGTTCGTGAAAGACACCTCCGGAAAGACCACCCTCAAAATCGATTCGGACACCCTGTTCATGGTACTGGATTCCTTCGTAGAATGGACCAGGGAATACAACATGTCCTTGACCATCGACTACCACGAATACGACAACAGCTACAACGCAACATCGGCAAGCAACAAACGCTACCAGGCCATGATGGCCGAAGTCTGGAAAGCCGTAGCCGCCCACTACGCTTCGAACGAACGCGAAGACATCTTCTACGAACTCCTGAACGAGCCAGACATGAGCGAAGGCAAGGTGACCGCCGCCCAGTGGACCGAAGCCGCACAGGGCATTATCGACTCCATCCGCACAGTGGACAAAAAACACACCCTGCTTTTCGGTGACGTGGAATGGTACTCCATCACCAAGCTAGCCGGTCGTACCCCCTTTACCGACGACAACATCGTCTATGTCATCCACTCCTACGAGCCCTTCGTATTTACCCACCAGGGCGCCAGCTGGAGCGAAACGAAAGACCTCAAGAACATTCCCTTCCCCTACGACAAGGCAAAATGGCCAGAATACTCTTCGGAACTTGGACTCTCCAGTACCACTCCTGGCTGGGTCAAGTCCAACGTGCTGAACTACTACAAGACCGGCAACAAGGAGACCATGCTGAACACGATTTACACCGCAAAGGCCTGGGCCGTCAAGAACAAGGTTCCCGTCATCATCAACGAGTTCGGCGCCTACAATCTGAAATCCACCGCCCAGGACCGTCTGAACTACCTGACCGCCATGCGTGAAATCTGCGACACCCTCCAAATCCCCTGGACCCACTGGGGCTACACCGGCGGATTCGAGGTCATCAAGGGCGGCAAGCTTGTCGAAGGTCTCGACAAGGCCATGGGACTCACCAAGCCCACACCGTAAGGGCGACACGGTTTTTCAAGGGAACCGCCTTACTCAGCAAATGTTTTACAAGCCACCTGAGCCATCAGGTGGTTTTCTTGTCTCTAAATTCCTAAATTGTACCCGATGTTTTCGGGTTTACGCACCTTGCTGTTTTTTACAGGTGCCGCACTGGCGGCCGGTTTTTACGGCAACCAGAGCCACATTGACTGGAAAACCGCAGGCACGGAACATTTCCAGTTTATCTACCCCGCCGAATACTCGGAACATGCCTCTGCGGTAGCAACTTATGCCGAGGCGGTCTATGATTCCGTAGTCAACCGCTACAACAAACCACTCCCCCGCATAAGCGCCGTGTTGAACAATGCGCTGTTCAGTAACGGGGCCGCCATACCGGCAGAAAATTCCATCAACCTGTGGCTCACCAACTGGGATTTCAAGATCAGGAGCAGCCACGGCTGGGTCGCCGACGTGGTGACCCACGAATTCAGCCACCTGGTGAGTATCGAAAGCGGTTCCAAGCTGCCGCCGAACCTGTACGGGTTCCAGTTCAGCTATACCGACTACTACAACGAGCGCACCATTAGCGACTTTGCCACCATGCTCCCCTTCACCCTGCAGCCCCTGTGGTTTGCCGAAGGTACCGCCCAATTCGAATCCAGCCGCATGGGCTTTGACGCCTGGGACACCCACCGTGACATGTTGCTCCGTACGGCGGCCCTGAATGACGACCTGATGCCGCTCACCTACATGCACGAATTTTCGGACAACTCCCTGGAGGCAGAACTTGGCCCCTACACCCAGGGCTTCAGCCTGGTGCGCTACATCGCCAAAAAGTACGGCGAAGACGCCATCCCGAAAATCTGGAAAGAACTATCCAAGCCCTACCGGGTAACCCTTTCCGGCGCTCTGGAAAAAGTGCTGGGCGTTTCAGAAGACAATTTGTACGAGGCCTGGAAAAAAGAGATTACGGAACACTACCAAGCGCAGAAGGATTCTCTCGGCCCCCTGGTGGAAGGAACCAAGATGACCGAGAACGCCTTCTGGCAGGACTTTCCCGTGGTGGCTGGCGAAAACCTCTACGGCGTTTCCAACTTCGGCGGAGCCTGGTTCGACGGAGCGGTGTTCAAGATGCCGGTTAGTGAGACGAAAGACACCGTCGCGGGAGTTGAAATCGGAGACGTCGCCATCGAAAAGGACGCAAACGACAGCGCCGACACGAACCTCATCGACATTTCGGACTACGCCAAGTCCGGTTTCCGCGCCAAGAA
>CALATK010000271.1 GCA_937891805.1 uncultured Fibrobacter sp.
CCGTGAAGGCCACCATCGTGCTCCAAAAGGGCTACGAGGCCTCCAAGGAACTGTCCAAGGAAATCCAGCTTTTCGCAAAGAAGATTGCCGCCAGTTACAAGAGCCCACGCATTATCGACTTCGTGACGGAGCTGCCCAAGACCATCAGCGGAAAGATCCGCCGGGCCACCATCCGCGACAAGGATGCTTCGGCACAGGCCGCTGAAAAAGCCGAAGCACAGGCTGGCGAAAGCACCGAAACTTCGTCCGAAAAATCAGAAAACTAACGGCATTCCCGGAGGTATGTCATGAGCAACCGCGTCCTCAACATCCTCGTTCCGGGAATCGGGCTCCCCCTTTCCCTGGGTACCGTCTATAACTACTCCCAGTACTCCGTCAACATCATGGAGTGCTTCGGCATTTCAAAGTTCCAGGCGGACATCGGGTTCACCCTGATTATCTTCTTCCTGGGGATGTGCGCCGCTACCTTCGGGCGCATGGTGGAACTGAACCCGAAACGGATGTCGGTGGTTTCCACCACCTTGTTCGCCATCGGCATGTTCACCCTCTTTGCCGCCACCAAGTTCGGGATACTCCCGCTGTACTACATCGGCTGCTCCTTCATGGGGGCGGGCACAGGCATCGGCTACGTGTGCCCCATCAAGCAGTTGCTTTCCAACTTCAGCGACCACAAGGGCCTGGCCTCGGGCCTTGCCATCACGGGCTTTGGGGCAGGCAAGTTCGTGGCCGCCCCCGCTATCGAGTACCTGCTGGCAAACTTTGAACTCCCCTACCTGTTCCTGATTCTCGGATGCGCCTTCCTGACGGTCATGTCCGTATGTTCCTGGCTATTCAGGCCCAATCCCGCCTTTATCATGACCAAGAAGACGGCCATTCCCTTCAGGGACCTGGTCCACACCAAGTTCCTCACCATGGAATACGTGTCCATCTGGGTCATGTTCTGCATCAACATTTCCTGCGGACTTGCCCTGATTGCCCAGGAAAAGAGCCTGCTAAAATACCTGGGCTTCAAGGAAATCGCCCTCATCATGGCCCTTACCGCCGTGTTCAACGTGCTGGGCCGTTTCGGCATGAGCACTCTTTCTGACTACATCGGCCGAAAGGGCGCCTACCACTACGTTTGCTCCCTCAGTATCTTGGCGGCGTTCCTCTGCTATACAGAGCAGGCCTGGCTTGCCATTTGCGGTATCATGATGGTGGAATTCGCCTATGGCGGAAACTTCTCCGTGCTGCCGAGCCTTTTGGCCAAGCGCTTCGGAACCTCCTGCGTTTCCACGGTACACGCCATGACATTATCCGGCTGGGGTATCGCGGGCATCATCGGTCCTACCCTCGGAAACATCTTTACGGGAAACAACCTGTTCCTGGTGCTAGGCGGGCTTTACCTGTTCGGATTCACCATGATGGAAATCTTCGTGAAGAAGGATTCCCACCAGGAGATTAAAGGTGTGTAAAAGGAGATGCCCGACCAAGTCGGGCATGACAACGCCAACGATAAATCCTATAGGCTCTTGAAAACTTTCCTGGCGGCATCAACGGTACGGTTGATGTCGTTTTCTGTATGGGCGGCACTTACGAAGATGGCTTCGAACTGGCTTGGCGCCAGGTAGATTCCCTGGTCCAGCATGCCCAAGAAATACCTGCGGAACAGTTCCAGGTCGGATTTTTGCACGTCGGCAAAACACGTGACCGGACCTTCGGTAAAGAAGATACAGCCCATGGAGCCTACCTGGTTTGTAGAAATTGCAATCCCTGCAGAGGCGGCAACGTCCTTAAGGCCTTCGAGCAAGCGCTTGGTCATGGCTTCGGCGTGAGCGTAATATTCTGGATGACTATGCAGTTCACGCATAGTGGAAAGTCCCGCCGCCATGGCCACCGGATTCCCGGAAAGGGTTCCTGCCTGGTAGATTCCGCCCAAGGGAGCAATCTGCTGCATCACGTCCAGTCGACCACCGTAGGCACCTACCGGCATGCCTCCGCCGATAATCTTTCCGAAGGTGGTCAGGTCCGGCTTGATGCCGTACAGCCCCTGGGCACAGTGAATCCCTACTCGGAAACCCGTCATCACCTCATCTACAATCAAAAGGGCGCCGTGTTTCTTGGTCTCTTCGGAAAGGGCCTGCAAGAATTCTGGCTTAGCGGGCACTACCCCCATATTCCCGGCCACAGGCTCCACGATCACGCCGGCGATTTCGTCGCCAATCTTGTCGAACAGTTCCTTCACTCCCGCCACATCGTTGTACTGTAGCGTCAAGGTGTACTTGGCCAGGTCGGCGGGTACCCCCTTGCTACTGGGCTTGCCCGTGGTGAGCATTCCCGAGCCCGCCTTGATGAGTAAACTATCGCTATGGCCGTGGTAACAGCCCTCAAATTTCACGATCTTGTCACGACCGGTAAACCCACGTGCCGCTCGGATAGCGCTCATGGTGGCCTCGGTCCCGCTGTTCACCATGCGAATCATTTCCACGCTGGGCACAAGGCTCATCACCAGCTTGGCCAGTTCCGATTCCAGGCCGCAGGGTGCCCCGAAACTGAGCCCATTCTTGGCGGTCTCTTCCACCGCTTTGATAACCGCGTCGTGGGCGTGTCCCAAAAGCATGGGGCCCCAGCTGCCCACGTAATCGATGTAGTCGTTGCCGTCCACGTCGTAGATGTGGCTTCCCTTGGCGCGGGCAATAAAAGGAGGTGTGGCCCCCACATTGCTGTATGCACGGACGGGGCTGTTCACGCCGCCGGGCATCAGGGTCTTGGCTTCGGTAAAGAGTTTTTCGCTAATGGAGTGGTTCATAGACCCCAAAATAGAAAATCCGACCCAGAGGGCCGGACTTTTTTAAGCATACCTGTTTTACAAACGATTATTCAGCAGACATCTTATTGAAGTTTTCGCAACCTGCTTCAGCCATTTTCTTCAGGTCATCAGCTGTAAGTTCTCCGGCATCTTCTTCCGTGTTATTCTCGGGGAAGTCGGAATAGGTAATGAGAATCTTATCGCCTTCAAGTTTCCAAGTCGTTTCACTAGTACCATAGCCCGGAACCGTCTGCACCATCGTTGCAGAGTTTTCTCCCGTCTTGACTTCGCACTTGGGGTCGGAACCACCACCGGAGGAAGAAGAGTCATCGCCACAAGCGGTGAAGATAGCGGCAGCGCCGAGAGCGGCAAGAAGCATGAGTTTTTTCATTTTTTTTCTCCATTGAACGCAAATAAATTTGCTTTGTTAAAATGTTGTAATCAATTTATATTTTTTTTTGCACTAATAACAAATCAACACACAAAAAATCGTAAAAATAAAATTACAATAATCCTTTCCCCAACGCTTCCTTGGCGTGGTAGGTGATGATAATGTCGGCGCCCGCCCGCTTGAATGCAAGCAGGTTTTCACGAATGATGGCATCTTCGTCGATAAGGCCAAGGTTTGCGGCAGCCTTCACCATGGCGTATTCACCGCTCACGTTGTAAACGGCCACCGGCACATCGCTGATTTCGGCGGTCTGGCGGAGCACATCCAAGAAGGCAAGACCCGGCTTCACCATCACGATGTCTGCACCTTCTTCCAGGTCCAATTCCACTTCGCGCAAGGCCTCACGACCGTTACGCACATCCATCTGGTAGCCCTTGCGGTTGCCGCACTGGGGCGCAGAACCGGCCGCCTCGCGGAACGGTCCGTAATAGGCGCTGGCAAATTTCGCGCTGTAAGACATGATCGGAGTGTTCTTGAAACCGTTCTCGTCCAGTTTTTCGCGGATAGCCACCACGCGGCCGTCCATCATGTCGCTGGGCGCCACCATGTCGGCTCCTGCCACCGCATGGGAAAGTGCTGTTTTCGCCAAGAGTTCCAGGGTAGCGTCGTTATCCACTTCGCCGTCCTTCAAGATGCCGCAATGACCGTGGCTCATGTATTCGCAGAGGCATACGTCGGTAATGATGTAGAGTTCCGGGAACCTGGCCTTCAGGGCACGGACCGCGCGCTGGATAATACCGTCATCGTCGTAGGCGGAACTCGCCATTTCGTCTTTCATGTCAGGAATGCCAAACAGCAAGATAGACTTGAGCCCAAGGGCAGCATAACCGTCCACTTCTTTCAGAAGCTCGTCGATAGAAAAGCGGAACTGCCCCGGCATAGACGGAATTTCTTCCTTGATTCCCGAACCTTCCTTTACAAACAGGGGGTACACCAGAGACGAGGGATTCACGGCGGTTTCCGCAACCATATTCCGGATGGTTTCGTTCTTGCGCAAGCGACGGGGACGTTTAATCATTTTCAGGCCTTGGGTTTTCTGGATTACACAAAACTGTCTAGCGTCCAATATAAAAAAACAGACGCATCCAAGCAAAAAAAGACGGCCAAAGCCGTCTTTTTTTCGCGTCGATTAGCCGCTAAACTAGAACCAGCGCCAGGTCAAGCCAAAGAGCACCATGGTCTTGTACTGGGCATCCTCGTCCCTGTCGTAGTCGTAGGCCATGTCGTAACCCACCTGGACTTCGATAAGGGGAGCAATCATAATGGAGAGCAAGTTTTCCCATAGTCCATCAATCTGCTCGACCCCTTCAAAGTTGCAGAATGCCCAGAGACGGGTCTTGAAGGTTACGATGTCGGAGAGGTTGTACTTGAACTCGGTAATGGATTCGAGACCGGGTTCGTCCCTAAATTCCTTGATTTGGTCCTTACGCCC
Source organism: uncultured Fibrobacter sp. (assembly GCA_937891805.1). GTDB lineage: Bacteria > Fibrobacterota > Fibrobacteria > Fibrobacterales > Fibrobacteraceae > Fibrobacter. Next base: position 4,672 of record CALATK010000271.1, read on the forward strand.
GGCAGCAACCTTTTCGGCGTAATGGACATCGGCATAGCCGTAACCCTTGGAGATTGTCATGCGGTTTGCAAAGCCCAGGCGCTGGGAGAAGTTGTCATTAGGAATGTAGGCAAGGCCTGCCACCTGAGTTTCGTAAGCGGGGTCCATGAAGCTGGACACGGCCTTCTTTACCTCATCACCGTTCTCATCTTCGCTGTAGGCATAGCCTGCCATCATCTGTGTTTCGAACCGGTTTCCGATGTAGGGCTTCAAAACCTCGGTCATGTTGAAGTCCAGCATGGACTCCCAGAACAGTCTGTCTGCCGACTTGCGCTTGCCTAGACCTTTGGTCCAGGTTTGTCCCAAATCGATATCTATCAAGTTGCGCCAGTTGGCCACCTTCCACTTTCCCTGCACGTCGGCATCGTAGGTAATGAGCCAGTTGTAATTGGATGTCCCGTCCTGCTGCCAATTGTTGTAGTTATAGAAATTGTACCTGACAGCAGCCACCACGTCAGCGGTCCAGTTTTCGGGCAAAGCTCCTTCGAACATGCCACCTTCGGCATGAGCGGTTGTTGCAGATGTCAAGGCAGCAAGGCCAAACAGAATCAATGATTTCAGTTTCATAGTTTTCCTCTCTATAGCACCAAAGATAGAATATTTGCGCCGAAATGCAACGGCTTTGCTATTATTGTGACATGTTTAACGGAAGTTCAATTAAGCAGATTGCGCTTTTGCTTGCCCTGCTTGCGAGCCTTTCTTTTGGGGAACCCTCGCCTTCAAGCAGTCCTATACGCGTTGCAGCAGGGGCCTCCGTCGGCAGGCTGACTCCCGTTATGGCGACCTTCGGCCTTGGCTACCGAAATGCCATCCTATACGTGGAAGGCATGGGAGTCCACAAAAACGACAATGACTTCTGGTGTGGCCTGCGGGGCGCTATCGCCTGGACCCTATTTTGGGGCAAGCCTTTCAGCTTGGACCTGGGAGCAAGCGGCGGCTACGAATATGCTCGGTCACCCAACAGGGTGCACCAGGCACTGAACAAGGCGAATGACCTTACGGTGGTTTTCCCGTACAACTACAAGGAATCCCTTGACATCGGTGTAGAAATCCGGGCTCACCTTTACGGTTTTTACAGCCAGGTGGGCTACCCCCTCCATCATTTCCGCAAGCACGACGAACCCAGCCTCACCTGGAGGATGGGCTACATGGTTCATCTGTATTAAGGCTTGGCCAAAGGTTTTGCCTCTTCCCTTTCCAAAATTACTGCATTTTTGTACACCATTTTTCGAAATGTCATGTTTTGTCATGGCGTTTTAGTTATATTAGTGCACATGGTAGCAGTAGTCAAAAACAAGTCTAAAAAAGAACTGGTGTATCTTTGCACCGAATGCGGAAACACCACCCCCAAGTGGGCGGGCAAGTGCCCCTTTTGCGGAGCCTGGAGCACCCTGAAAGAACATTCCGTCGAAATCACACCGGAGGGCGTCCGTTCTGGCCGGGGGCTAGGTGGGCCCGTACACCAGGTGGTGGCCCTGAAAGACGTGGCCGCCGAAGACACCCGGCGGCTCAGTACCGCTAACAGCGAGCTGGACCGGGTCCTGGGGGGCGGCTTTGCGCCCGGCTCCCTGGTGCTTATCGGCGGCGACCCGGGCATCGGAAAGTCCACGCTGGTGCTTTCCACCCTGGCGGTGATGAACGCCGCCGGAGTCAAGAGCCTGTATGTGAGCGGCGAAGAGAGCGCCGTCCAGGTGAAGCTCCGGAGCGAACGACTGAATGTGGCCGGTAGCGACATGCTTCTGCTGTGCGAGACCAGCCTAGAAAAAATCCTGGACGAGGCCCAAAAGGTCAAACCCCAGATTCTGGTCATCGACTCCATCCAGACGGTCTACAAGCAGGACCTTTCCGGCACGCCGGGCTCCATGTCCCAACTCCGGGAATGCACCCTGGACCTGATGGTCTTTGCCAAGAACACGGGCTGCATCACCGTGCTCATCGGGCACGTGACCAAAGACGGCCAGATTGCAGGCCCTCGCATCTTGGAGCACATGGTAGATACGGTCATCTACTTCGAGGGCGACCGGAATCACCAGTACCGCATTATTCGCTCCATCAAGAACCGCTTTGGCGCCACCGACGAAATCGGCGTGCTGGAAATGACGGGCCACGGCCTCACTCCCGTGCTGAACCCGAGCCTCGTGTTCCTGCAGCAAGGGACTCCCCCTACCCCAGGCAACGTGGTATGCTGTACCATGGAAGGCACCCGTGCCATGCTTTTCGAGACACAGGCCCTTGTGAGCCAGACCAGTTTTGCCGTACCCCAGCGGGTGGCGGCGGGCATCGACCCCAAGCGACTCACCATCATCCTCGCCCTGCTGGAGAAATTCGGCGGCATTTCCATAGGGGCCTCCGACGTGTTTGCCAGCATCGCAGGCGGCATGAAGGTGAACGACACTTCTTCGGACTTGGCCCTCGCCCTCGCCATCGTGAGTAACCATCTGGGGATTCCCGTGCCGAGGCAGACCATCGCCATGGGAGAACTGGGGCTTTCCGGCGAAATCCGCAGCGTCCACCTTTTGGAGCAGCGGCTGAAAGAGGCCAAACGCCTGGGAATGAACCAGGCCCTAATTCCCGGAAACGGAAAACTCCCCGAAAGGATTCAGGGAGTTGAAATTGTGAAAGTCAGCACCATCGCCGACGCCGTCAAGTGGGTTATGGACCGACAGTAACGGCACCGTTACGCGGGTCTATTCCTTCGGCTTAGAGACCACGGGACGCAGGCGCTTGCCGCAGAGGGTCACCACGATGCCCGCCTGGGCGAACATGTAGTAGGCCGTGTCGCGGCTGTTGTTCAGCGTAGACTTTGGGTCGTAATCGTCCTTGGTCACGAACACCTCGGCCACGCCCGAAAGGCTCACGTCCAGGGCGCAGCGCTCACAGGGGAAGCCAATCACGTACAGCTTGGAGCCAGGGGGAACTTTCCCGCGGGCATAATGCAGGGCATTGATTTCGGCATGAACCATGAAGGGGTACTTGTTGGCCTCGAACTCGTGATGGCTCAGCAGTTCGCCGGAATCCGCATCCAGGATGTCGTAGGCCAGTTTCTGCTTTTCGCGGGTGTAGGGCACCGTCTCGTCGTCAAAGCCCGCCGGGGCCCCGTTGTAGCCGGTGCTGATAACGCGACCCTCGGCAGAGACGAGTACCGCCCCCATCTGGGTGTTCTGATCCTTGGAGAGGCGCGCCTGGGCGCACATCATCTGGGTATATACTTCGTCGCGAAGCTTGCTGCGTGTAGAGGAATTGTTCATGGTAGGGAATATAGTTAATAGAGATTAGGATTTAGGATCTAGGGGATAGGGATTAACTCATTACTAATCACACATTCCACATTTGTCTCAGTTTGCCTACTTTTCGGCGTTATCAAATCCTTCGGCCTCTTCGGGTTCTTCTACCGTCCAGTCGCGAATCCTTTGCGCCAGGGCCTTCTGGCCGTCCTTCTCCAGGGCGTCGGAAATTTCGTTCAGGTCCTGGGCGTCCTGCACGGTGAGTTCCTTCTCGAACATGTCCAGGTATTCTTCCAGCACGGTGTAGGCCTTCAGGCTCACCAGCAACTGCATGAAGTCCATCTCCAGGCCGTTCCCGCTGCGGAAGCGGGCGTATTCCTGCAAAAGGCTGGTGGCCTCCTGCGCCGACACGAACGCGCAGAGTCTCCCTAAGTTCACCACCTTCGGGAACTTCTCGTACAGGGCGTGAGCCATCTTGATACAGTCGGACTTGCGGCCTTCCCTATCGGCGATGGCCGCCTGCAAATCCAGATAGGCCTCCTCGTCTTCGGCGCCGGGATTCCGCACGTCGCCAAGCCACTGCTTGGCCAGTTCCAGGTTCCCTGCCATAAACTGGGCGTTGGCAATATCGATAAGGGTTGCATTGCTCTTATCGGGGTCCTTCAGCAGGGCCGCCTTCGCGAAGGTGGCCGCATCCTTGATGGAATCCGCCATGTCGCAGATGGCATCCAGGACGTCTTCCCGATTGCCCTGGTCCACTTCCGTCACGGCATCCAGAAGTTCCGCCAGTAGGGCCTGAGCCCGCTCCTTGGGCAAAAACTCTTCTACACTCAGGAAAACTACCGAGCGGCCCTCGCCGCCCACATGCCTTAGCGCAAGGTCATGGACCAGGTCCGCCACGTAATCCTTGTCGGTATACTGGGAAGCAAGCTCCACAAAGAAGGTTCCCGCATCGTAGAAGAGGGCATCCCAGCCTTCCTTCTCCTCGTCGGTGTCCGCCTTGAAGGCGATAAAGTCCGCCCGCAAGGTCCAGGCCAAAAGTTCCAGCTGTTCCCGAGGGTCCTTGAAGGTTTCGATGTCGTCGAGACCGTCCGCCAACATTTCGTACAAGTCTTCGGGGCGGTTCAGCAAACGGCTCTGGCCGTTCACCACCTGAATCAGATTTTCACGCAGGCGCTGTTCCCTGCTGCGGTTCGCCTGGGAAAGGGCCGCCGACTTAAAAACTTTTTTCTTCTTTGCCATGGGGACAAATGTAGAAAAGGTTTTGCCATAAAAAAAGCCCCTCCCGCCAGGTTACTGCAAGAGGGTTCACCCTAAATACGCAAAGGACTGGTTCAAAACGCAGCCCTACAAAAGCAGGAAACTACACCATATAGGAAACGAGAACCAAAACGACGCCGGAAAAGGCGAGCATAAAATTCGTCATGAAACGATTGGTGGCGAGGTCTTTCATTATCTTATCCTTCATGGCTAGGGTTCCTTTGTACCACAAAGTTATATATAAAGGACCAAAAATCAAAGTAACGAAAATCACATTGCGATTTTCGTCACACTAGCAGAAGTTTACAAAAGAGACCATCCCTAACGCCCCGACAACGCAAATTTGTATATTACCTCCTGTCCTAGCATAAAGCAGTGATTTTGACGGTTTAGGAACCTAAGCCCTTTTTCATATCCACATAAAAAAACTTGGCTTATGAACAAGGGGTACCTGGACTCCCAGTCTAGGAAAACACAGACAGCAGAAGAAAAGCTGCACCTCGCCAGACAGCGAGGCGTTTACAGCGAGTACGAACTAGCCGTACTTATCCCGGCGTTCCTGTTGAATAAGGAATATGACAAAATAAACAGAGAAAAACAAAATAGACACATTGTAGGAACATACGAATACAAACAGGCCGACACCAAATCAAAACGAATGGGTTTTGCAGGAAGTGCATTTTTTGACTCCGATTTCGACATATTCAAGGAAATAAAAAACATCAGGGGAACAGGCTTGCTTGATTTCAACAGCAATGGGTTACCGCTGGAAGAAATCGTCAAGTGTCACAGAACTATTGGGTATGGAGGCAGCAACAAACTAATACGCACCGATGTAATATCTATCAGATACTCAAAAACTGAAACCCACGCTTTCCCCGTGGCCCCCGCCGATTACATGAAGGTATTGGACAGAAAAGAAAAAACCTGTATCGGACTCACGACCCGGCATGCCACCGGCGTGTCCCGAACAGGCTTTGTCCATAATATACAATCTTTTTTGGGAAAAATCAAGAAGATTTTCTACTTCTTTTCCCGGATGCGCTTGTAAAGGCTTTCGGCCTTTTCGGTATCGCCGGCGTTGGAATACACGTGGCCCACGTTCTCGGCGCCGATACGGCCCTGGGAATTTCCGGCAAGCCAGGCCTTCATGTAGCATTCGAAGGCTTCGTCGTATCGTTTCTGGCTAAAGTAAATCTGTCCCAAATCCAGGTTCAGGTCGCCCTTGCCCTTCTTGTGGCGGAGTCCCTCTTCCAGGGTGAAAATGGCCATCCAGGGGGAATTATTCTGCACATACATCTGGGCCAGGTAGCGCCGGGCGGAAACGTTTTCAGGGTCCATCAGCAAGCCGTTTTCCATCTCGTTCAGGGAAAGCCTGGTGGAGTCCATGCTGCGGTAGTAATAGGCCAGCGTAAAGTGGACATCGGCGCCGGCGGTGGCAGTCATCTGCAGAGCGTTTTGCAGGGTCTTGATGGCGTATTCGTAGTCCCCCAGTTTCTCATAAACTTCGGCAAGGCCGTACCAGGCGTCCATGCGGTCGGGGTTCAGGGCCAGCGCCCGCTCGAAGTTCTTCTGGGCCAAAGTCCAGTCGCGCCCCTTCAGGTAGCATTCCGCCAGGGCAAAGTGCACGTGGTCTGATTCTACCCCAAGTTCAATGGCCCGGTTATAAGACGCGATGGCCTCCCCCACGTCTCCACTCAGGTAATAGAGGTCCCCCATGAGCATCCAGGCCTTCTCGAAAGTGGGCAACAGTTCCACGGTGCGCTTGTAAGCCACCAGAGCCACCTGCTTGCGGTCCAGCTGGACCATGGCGTTCCCTAAATTGAACCAGGCGAAAGGCTCGTAACGGCCCTCGTCAATGGCGGCACGGTAAAGCGGCACCGCCTCCTTGAATTTTCCCTGGTCGTAAAGCTCGTTGGCCTTGAAAAAATAATCCTCGGCCGCGCGAGAAAAAGCAGGAAGAAGAAACAACAATAGCAACGAGGTCGCGAGCAAGCTCGCTTTGAGCACGCTTCGCTTTGAGGTTTGGGCAATCATAATCGCAGCTTCGCTGCCTGACTTTTGCCCAAAGCCTTGCCTAAGCAAGGCAACCTCGCACCCCGAACCTCGAACCTTATTTGACAAAGCGGAACTCCTTCGTGGCCTTTTGCGCCACAGGGTAGCCGCCAAGTTTAGCGGGAGAGAATTTCCATTGACGTACGGCCTTCAGGGCTTCGGTATCGAAGCCATAACCTGCGGGGTCCTGGCTCATGATACTTGCCTGGGCCACGTCCCCATAGACGTCGATGACGATATAGACCTTCACGTAGCCCGAGAGTCCCAATTTTTTCGCTTTTTCGGGGAAAGCGGGCTGCACTTCTTTCAGGGGCTGTGCCTGTTCGTCCACCTCGCCTGCCTCATAGACCACGTTTTCCATGGAGCCCGTGCCAACGGCCACGCCGTCTCCTGCGGCACCGCGGGCCAAGGACAAGTCCATCTGGAAATTCTGGCTGCGGGAGACTCCCATGTTAGAAGAAATCTTGAAGGGGTTGGGGTTCACGATGGTGCGGATGACCTTCTGTTTCACCTCCGGCTTTTTCTCGCTCACCAGGACTTCTACCTCGGTGACGGTTTCCAGCTGCTTTTCCGCCTTGGCGCCCTTGTCAAAAAAGAGGGCGTTCAGCACCGGCACCGCAAGGAAGAACACCGCACTCACCACGAAGGAGAGCACGAAGGCCACCGGGAACCGGAGATATTTTGCCAAGAAGTCGAGCATGATTTAGACGATAGACGAAAGACGATAGACGAAAGAAATTTTTTTCAAGAAGAATAGCATGTACATAAAGCGGGGCATTGCGGGGGCGGCGATTGAGCCCCTGCTAGAAAGGGTAGCGAGTAACAAAGTACGAGCGAGGGGAAGGCTTTCCCCTTTATAAATCTTTCGTCTCTCGTCTGTAGCGGAATTGCGGAGCAATGGAGCGTTCTTTCGTCTAAACACTATTCCTCCTTATTCGCCGAAATGGAAACCTTGCGGACCTTGGCCAGGTTGCATTCGTCCAGAATGTCCACCACCACGCCGTTGGGGGCGTCCCGGTCGCTCACGATAATCACCGGCCGGTCCGGAGATTCGGCCATCATCTGGCGAAGCACCGTATTGAGGGTGGAAAGGTTCACCTGGGTCTCGTTGATGTGAATCGTCCCCTGGCGGGTCACGCCGATCAAAATACTTTCCTTGGCCAAATCCTTTGCAGAACTTGCCTTGGGCTTGGTCACGTCCACGCCGGTCTCACGGGTGAACGTCGACGTCACGATAAAGAAGATGAGCAGGATGAACACCATGTCCAGCATGGGGGACACGTCTATCTTTCCGCCTTCCTGCGATCGTTTACGGATAAAACTCATTTTTGCACCTCGTCATTTTCACGAGAATCGGGATTATCATTGTCCTGGATCCTATCGGTCGGCCCTTCGGCAAGCTCAGGGACCTTCCCTCCAGGATGACTTCCGGGATTTTCAAACACAAGAGATTCATACTTCAGCGCTTCGCTCCAGGCCTGCTTTTCTACATCCTCTACACGGCCCGCCAAGTAGTTGTAGGCAAGCATCAGGGGGAACGCCACCAGAAGCCCCGCCTGGGTGGTAAGCAGCGCTTCTGAAATGCCGTCGGCCAAGAGCACCGGGTTTCCGAAGCCAAAAAGTTGGATTGTCTCGAAGGTATGCACCATGCCGGACACCGTTCCCAAGAGGCCAAGCATGGGGGCGATGGCCGCACAGGTAGAGATGGTCCTCAGAGACTTGGAAAGGTTCACCGAAATGCGGTGGCGGGTCTCTTCCATGGCGTTGCGCACCGCCACGGGGCCCTGGTCACGATACTTCCGCACGTCGCATGCCAGGGCGTAAAAATAACCGTAGGGGCGGCGGGAAAGTTTCTTGAAGGCCTCTTCCTCCCCCTTCTTTTCCAGGTTCTTCCAGAATCCGCCCAGCACGCCGTTCACGCTGCCGCCCTTGAGCATAAAGTAGTAGCCGTAGCGCTCTATCATCAAAAACCATCCGAACCACACTGTTTCGAG
>CALATK010000272.1 GCA_937891805.1 uncultured Fibrobacter sp.
ATATTGAACAACGCACCCCGCCTGATTCACGCTACCGCCAGCATCGACCGCCTGCAGGAACTGCAGGGCGACGGTTCGGTTAATGGCGCGGAGGGCACTTCGAAGGGTGCTTCGAAAGTTTCGTCGGATGGTGCTTCAAATGATGTTTCAAATGGTGCCTCGAAGGACGCAAAATCCGTGCCCGAAGGCTCATCTGGCCTGGGCGTCCGTCTGGAAAATGTCAGCTTCCGTTACGCCGCCGCCGACCACGATGCCGTCCGGAATTACACTCACGACTTTAAGCCCGGAAGCAAGACCGCCATCATGGGCACGACAGGTGCCGGCAAGACGACGCTGTTCCGCTTGATGCTTGGACTTGTGGAACCCCGGGAGGGTCGCGTGCTTGTTTATTCTACGGATTCCTGCGGCTCAGCGAGTGTTTTTGAACAGCCTGTTTCGGCAGGGACTTGCGATTACTTTGTCTATGTTCCTCAGGGGAATACCCTTATGAGCGGAACGGTTCGGTATAATTTGCAGTTGGCCAAACCGGATGCTACCGAAGAGGAACTGCGGCATGTGCTGCAGGTGGCCTGTGCGGAATTTGTGTTCGATCTGCCCCACGGTCTGGACACGGAACTGGGGGAGCGGGGCATGGGGCTAAGCGAAGGCCAGGCACAGCGCATTGCTGTGGCCCGCGGACTCCTGCGGCCCGGGAGCGTCTTGTTGCTGGACGAAATCAGCTCGGCGTTGGACGAACCTACGGAACGGACCCTGTTTCAGCGACTTTTTGATAATTTTAAGGACAAAACCGTGATTCTGGTAACCCATCGTGCGGCGGTTGCCGAACTCTGTGATGGCGAGGTGAGGCTATGCATTACCTGATTGTCCCCGGATACAGCAACTCCGGACCTACCCATTGGCAAACCTACTGGACAAAGAGCCTGCCCGACGCAAGCCGTGTCTATCAGCACAGTTGGGATCATCCCTTAAAGGCGGATTGGGTGTCGGCCCTTGACGAGACTGTGGCAGGTCTGAAAACGGATACCATTCTCGTGTCTCACAGCCTGGGGGTGGTCACAACGGTCCACTGGCTTTTGGAGAAGGCGGCAAAAGGCGGAGTCCCCGGAAACGTCAAGGCGGTTTTTCTTGTGGCGCCTGCCGATGTGGATAAGCTTGACCTCGCAAAAGATTTTGCGCCTGTACCCCTGCAAAAATTGCCCGTGCCCAGTTGCGTTGTGGCCAGCGAAAACGACATCTACGTGTCCATAGAACGGGCCCGCCAGTTTGCAGATGCCTGGGGCTCTATGTTCGTGGATGTGGGATGCCTTGGGCACATCAACGCCGACTCCAACCTGGGCGAATGGGAACAGGGCCGAAAAATACTGGCCGAATTCGAAAAGACGCTAGGGCTGTAAGGTCGGCAAACTGTAGAATATGCAAAAAGAGGTGCTCCATGTGGGGTACCTCTTTTAATTGTTTTGAAGATCCCCGCCTGCTCCCCAAGGGGGCATAGCCACAAAGGCGACTCCCCAAAGAGGATGATTCCACTAAGGACATATTAATCCGCAATGGAATCGATTATTTTCGTCAAGTTGCTTATTTTTGCGAGTATTTCTTTTTCTTCAAAAAAGCCTTTGTCGAATAAATATGAGGTGTCTACAAAACATATTGTGACATAGTTCCCTCTATGGAATCGAGATTTCTCTATTTTTAAGTTTTTTTCTAATGCAATAGAAAAGATTTTTTCTTGACATTTTTTTATACAATCTATGTTTGGTTTATTATCTGCTTTAAAACAAATTCTATTTTGTTCTATCTGTAGATAAATTGTAAAATTAAAAGCTTTGCACCATTTCCAATGCCAATAACATCCCCAAAAGCCGCCGTTGGGATTGCTGACATAGCGCCATTCAATATAATCTCCAAGATTGTCTTCTAGCCAAGAATAGAATCCTTGCCATGCGAATCCATTTTGCATCCACTCATGGTAAGGTTTTGACTTATACTGATTAGAACATTCTTCAACTTCCTTAATTTTCAAAACAAAGTCTTTCAAAATTGTATTATCGGAATTGCTTTTATCAAGAATCTTGAGAAGATCTTGTCGCATAAATATTTTGAAATTCCCTTTATCTGCATTTTCCCGCAACTTCGTCAAGCATTCGTTACCTGTTTTTAGATATATGCACTTTATGTCATATTGAGTGCCCAAAGCCGTTTCTAATTGCTGGCGATATCTTGCGATTTGATTTCCATGCTCTTGCGTATTGATTTTGTCTTCTATAATTACTGCAATTTTATCGTTTACAATAGCAAGTACGTCAATATGGTATTGTTGCTTCTTGCAAACTACGGATTTTATATCAAACTTTTCATCAACATCTATTATTTTACGAAGAAAATCCGAGGCGGTCTTGTATAGTTCGAGATCATATTCGGAGTTTGAAGGATTTGCCCATTCTAAAAGCCAAAGCAGGAAAGCATCTTGGCTTAATTCTGATGTAGCGTAATTAAAAAGATTTGGTTTCATTCAAATCACTCCTGTTTTTTCTTTGTAGTGTTTGATAAAATCTGATTTTTCTTGTAAAGAAAGTGAATGCCAAACGCTTCCATATAGCGATGCCCCCATCACCCAATTCAAACCATTTAGGAGATTATAACAGACATCGCAATAAACACCCGAAAAATGCAGGACGGAAAATGTTTTCCGTTCTGCATTTGGAATGTCTACGCCGCATTTTTCACATTTAGGCATATTGGCAAATCCTATTCAATAGGTTCGCACCTACCACCTTTTGAACAGCAATTGTTAACGAGAATATTCAAATCAGATTGCGGATTCCCACATTTTTTACAGAAATATGCCATAGTTTTTATCTCCTATTTTAGGTTGTTGTTTTATTTGTTGAAATTTAAACTCGACTCACGACACTATATCGTTTCAAATAGAGTATAATTAGATTGCTATACTTTTTAAAACCAATCATCGTCTTCACTCCAATTTTTTTGTTCATAGGATACGCCATCACAGCCTCCATCGTATACACTTATGGAGTCATGCCCCTGCTCAGCAAGGAACCGTGCCAAATTTTGTGAAGACACAAAAAAGGCGCAGATCGTTGCGTTTACCTGTACGGGGCTCTCGAATGCCTCTAAGTGATAAACGCAAACGACCCACGCCCCAAACGGGCTGTTGCCCCTGGTCTATATGACCAACTGCCGACTAAAAAGTCGGTACGACAAACTGAAGCGTGCCGCAAAACGGCATGCCTGCGTGAGCGTTCGCCTTGTCCTCACTTAGGGAAATTTTCGAGATTTCGTACAGAGGGCAAGAGCAAAAACTCTTTTACTCTTATAAAATAACATAAAAATGGACGAAAAATTCAAAAAGTTTTCAAAAAAAGGCGTTTTGTGAAGAAAATGGCGAAATTTTGCAAAAAGAGATGGTCATTGATACTGAAAAACTGATTGGCGTAATGACTTGTCAATACGTTTTCGTTCAATTCTATTGACTTGTAAATGCAAATTGTATATATTTACGGAAAAAGGAGCTTGATTATGGCTACATTGCAAATGAGGGTCGATGATGACCTGAAAAAGAAGTCGGACGACTTGTTCCAGTCTCTCGGTATGGATACCTCTACGGCTATCCGCATATTCTTGACTTTTGCCATTGAGCGTAAAGGGATTCCTTTTGAAGTCCGTCATGCACCCGAGGACTTATCCTTGGAAAAGGCTATTGAAGATACACGTAGTCGCAAGAATCTCCATGGCCCTTACGCCACGGCTGCAGATGCTGTTGCCTCTATGCTGGAGGAATAGCCTTTGTTCCAAATTAAGTACACAAGCCGCATGAAGCATGATGTCAAGGTCATGAAGAAACGTGGTAAAGACTTAAACAAATTAATCGCTGTACTGGATAAGTTGTCGAAAGGTGAACCACTTCCGCCTAACAATCGAGATCATCAGTTGGTTGGAACTTTGTCCGATTTTAGAGAATGTCATATTGAGCCGGATTGGCTTTTGATGTATCAGATATTTAATGATGAATTGATTCTTTCGGCGACAGCGACTGGCTCACATTCGGATTTATTCGGAAAATAGATTGATGCAAAAAAGAGGTGCTCCGCGTGGGGCACCTCTTAAAATTTAGATCCTTCGACTACGAGGCTTGCGCCTCTCCGCTCAGGATGACACAATCCGCGGTTGCGGCTTGTGTCACTTCAATTCCTTCAGCGCGGCCTCATTCTTGGATATAATATCCATCTGCGTCGCAAGCTTGGTCTTTTCTGCATTGACAACTGCTTCCGGTGCACCGTTGACAAACTTCTCGTTCGACAACTTGCGTTCAATAGAAGCAGCGAATGCCTTGGCCTTCTCGATTTCTTTTTCGAGGCGGGCGATTTCTGCGGCCGGGTCGAGGATTCCTTCCAGCGGGATGTAAAGTTCGCCACCGGGAACCACGGCGCTGGCGCTGAACTTCGGCTTCACGGCCTTCACGGCGACGCTCAGGTCAGAGAGACCCGAAAGCTCGGTGATGATTGCCATGCAGTCCTTCACGCTGGCTTCCGTCGCGGCGTCATCGACGCTCACCACGGCGCTGAGCTTGGTGGCGGGGCTCACGTTGTAGCGGCCACGCACGCCACGCACGCTTTCCACCACGGCAAATGCCTGGTCGAATGCGGCTTCGATCTTTGCGTCAATGAGCGATTCGTCGGCCTTGGGCCATGCGCGGCTGATTACCAGTTCAGAACCCTGGAACAGGATGCTGTTGAGTTCTTCGGTAATGAACGGCATCACCGGGTGGAGCAGGTCGAGCACGTTCTTCAGCACGTAGCTGAGGATGGCCATCGCGTTCTTCTTTTCGGCGGTGAGCGTTTCGCTGTTGATCACGGCCTTCTTGATTTCCAAGTAGCTGGAGCACACGTCGTCCCACACGAAGCGGTACAGGAACCCGGCGAGTTCGGCGAAGTGGTATTCCTCGAGCATGCGGGTGGCGTCCTTGATGGTCGTCTGCAGGCGGCTCAAAATCCACTTGTCTTCGAGCGCGAACAAGTTCTTGTCCATCGGGAGCTCGGCGGCAAGCGCGCCGGCCTGTTCGAGCTGCGGGTAAAGGAAACGGCAGGCGTTCCACAGCTTGTTGCTGAAGTTACGGCCGATTTCGAATTTTTCGCTGGTGTTGATTTCGCGGCCATCCGGCTGCTTTTCCTTCTTCACCGGCAGGCGCACGTCCTGGTTGTCGGTGCAAAGGCTTGCCATCACAAAGCGCAGGGCGTCGGTGCCGTACTTCTCTTCGATATCCATCGGGTCCACGCCGTTGCCCTTGGACTTGCTCATGGTCTGGCCATTGCCGTCCAGAATCTTCGGGTGGATGTACACCGTGTGGAACGGGACCGTGCCCATGTTTTCCTGGCTGAAGAGCACCATGCGGGCGACCCACAGCGTAATGATGTCGCGGCTCGTCACGAGCACACTGGTGGGGTAGTAGCGCTTGAGCGTGTCGGTGTTTTCCGGCCAACCCATGGTGGAGTGCGGCCACAAACCGCTGGAGAACCACGTGTCGAGCACGTCTTCTTCCTGCTTGAGCTCGTGACCCGGCACCGCGTCGGGGTTGAGGTCTTCTTCCTGGCTGCACACGAGGTAGCCACCGTTTTCGGCCTTGTAGAAGTAGATGTCGTCGCGGCCGGCAAATGCGGCCTTCAGTTCGTCTTCGCTAGCATCGGTGTGCCAGATAGGAATGCGGTGGCCCCACCAGAGCTGACGGCTGATGCCCCAGTCGCGCTTTTCGGCGAGCCAGTCCAGATACTTGTTGGCGTAGCGTTCCGGGATAATCTTGATCTCACCGGATTTTACGGCGTTCATCGCGTTTTCGGCGAGCACGTCCATCTTCACGAACCACTGGTCGCTGAGGTACGGCTCGATAACGGTCTTGCTGCGGTCGGAGTGGCCCACGTCCATTTCGTGGTCTTCCACCTTGATCAAAAGTCCGAGCTCTTCGAGACCAGCCACCACGGCGTCGCGGGCGGCCTGGCCCTTGAGACCCTGGAACTTGCCGGCGTTCTCGTTCAGGCTGCCGTCATCGTTCATGATGTTGATCATCGGGAGCTTGTGGCGCAGGCCCGTCGCATAGTCGTTGGGGTCGTGTGCGGGCGTCACCTTCACGGAACCCGTACCGAAGTCCTTGTCCACGAGGATTGCGTCGGCAATCACCGGGATTTCGCGGTCAACGAACGGCACCTTCAGCATCTTGCCGATGAACTGCGCATAGCGTTCGTCGTTGGGGTGCACGGCGAGGGCGGTATCGCCCATAATCGTTTCCGGACGGGTCGTAGAAACGGGGATAAATCCCGAACCGTCGGCCAGGGGGTACTTGAACGTCCAGAAGTGGCCCTTCACGTGTTCGTAGTAGATTTCGTCGTCGGCAACGGCGGTCTGGAGCTTGGTATCCCAGTTCACCAGGCGCTTGCCGCGGTAGATGAGGCCCTTCTTGAACAGGTTGAAGAAGGCGTGGCGCACGGCCTTCGCGCAGACCGGGTCCAGCGTGAAGCGCTGACGGCTCCAGTCGCAGCTGACGCCCAGGCTCTTGAGCTGCTTGGTGATACGGGCTTCGTATTCGTCCTTCCATTTCCAGATGCGTTCCACCAGCGCGTCGCGGCCGATGTCGTGGCGGGTCTTGTGTTCGTCCTGGAAAAGGCGCTTTTCGACCACGGCCTGCGTGGCGATGCCCGCGTGGTCCGTACCCGGAATCCACAGCGTGTCGCGGCCCGTCTTGCGGCGGTAGCGTACCAAAATGTCCTGGAGCGTATCGTTGAGCGCGTGTCCCAGATGGAGCGCGCCGGTAACGTTCGGGGGCGGAATCACGACCGAGAACGGTTCGCCCTTTCCGCTGGGTGCAAAACTGTTATTCTCAGCCCAGGTCTTATGCCATCGGGCTTCCACATCTTTAGAATTGTAACGAGTTTCCATAGTGGGCACAAAGATAGCTAATAGTTGATAGTTACTAGTTACTAGTTGCTAGAAATGCTCACGAAAAAGGCGCTTATATGAAAGGGGAAGGCCTTCCGCACCACCAAGGTGGGGCTCCGCCCCTAAAACCCTTGAAACAGCAAATGTCGAGACAAGATTTTCACAGTTGAAAAACTATCTCCAATTGCTTATGTAAGAAGACGGCGACGGCGTCAATATGGAAACGGAAGGCTTTGATAGTCGTTTCTCTCAATTTCTCTATGGTTGGTAGGGTTTCTTTAAATTCGGTGAGGTTTGCAAGGGTGTCGTTTGTTTGCGATAGTTCGATTATCTTATTGAGGCAGTGTATGCATTGATAGTATTTTATTCCAGCATCCATTGCAGGAAATAGAATCTCTTGCTGAAAACAAGGTTCAGTGATGTGAGTCTTTGGGGCTGTTATTTGTGCTTTCTTGTAATAAAGTTCATGAACCTTATAACCGGTTTCTTCAAGTATTCCAGCGTTTTCGCAAGGAATGTTCCTTGGATTGGGTTGATTAGGACTGATTGAATGCGGTTCAGAAATAAAAGCTAGTTGATTTTGCAAAAAACGGATGACTCCATCTATATGCTTGCTAAAATATTGGATTGATGTTTGCTTTTCCACACTTCATTTTTGTATATTACCCCCTGCACCAGAAAAGGTGGTATTGAAAGATCGCTATCCGCGCAGGCGGGGCGGTCTTTTTTTTACCCCCAAAGGAGGATAAGTGGCGAAAAAAGAGAAAAAGAAGGATTTAGACTTGGTAAAGCCAAGTTTTTCCCTGATAGATGAGAACCTGCTCAAGTCGCGGATATACACTATCCGCGGTGTCAAGGTGATGCTTGACGCGGACCTGGCGGAGATTTACGGGTATAGCACCAAGGCGTTCAATCAACAGGTCAAAAATAACATTGAGCGTTTCGCGGAGGATTTTCGGTTCCAATTGAGTGACGCGGAAATCTTACTTTTATCGAGGTCAAAATTTTTGACCTCGATACAGGTGAAAGGCGTAAAGGGTGGCCGCTCTTATAAACCGTATGCCTTTACCGAGCAGGGCATTTATATGCTCATGACTGTGTTGAAAGGCGATTTAGCGGTACAACAGAGCATGGCGCTCATCTGTCTTTTCAAACGGCTGAAGGATTATGCTGTTTCGGAGGGGATGCTGCTCAATGGCACGGAAGTCACCCCGCTGGTGTTGCAAACCGCCCAGAACACAAGGGATATTGCCGATGTGTCGGCAGATGTCAAGGTTCTTTCTGGCGAGGTGCATGAAATGCGTGGCGAGTTCAGCAAAATGAATATGGACCTCCAGAAGGTCATGGAAAATTTCGTGGACCCGAGTACACACAAGCATTTCTTGATTCTGAACGGGCAGCGGCTGGATGCCGACATCGCCTTCACGCAGATTTACGGCATGGCGAAAAAGTCTATCACGATTATCGATGACTATATCGGCGTGAAGACTCTCGACTTGTTGCGCCAAATCGCGAATGGAGTCTCCGTGACAATCTTTAGCGATAACCGTAGTTTTGAATCTCTGACGAAACAGATGCAGAAGGATTTTCTTGCCGTGCGCCCCGATGTGAAATTGGCCATAAACAAGACAAAGGACAAATTTCACGACCGCTATATCTTTCTGGATTATGGCCTGAAAAGCGAGAAACTCTTCCACTGCGGAGCCTCAAGCAAGGATGCTGGTAACAAGATTACCACCATCATGCAGATAGAATACACGCAGGCGTACCACTGCATTATGGAGATGCTGAAAAAGGGGCTAACCAACCCCTAGAACACGAACTGCTTGCCCGCGAACACGCCCAAAGAAATCAGGTCGCCTTCGGTCACCCCCAGGAAAAATCCGGTGGGGTGGGCATAGGTGTACTTGCGGGCTCCGACCCAGTCCCCGATAGTGCCCTTGTACACGTCGTCGAATTCAATGGTAAAGTTTCCGAACTTTCCGTTCTTGCCGAAACGCATGCCAATCCACCAGGCCGATGTGGGAGCTATCCCGTTTTTCGCGTCGGAGTTGTCGATGTAGCCCAGGTCGCCCAGTTCTTCGCGGATTTCGTCGTAGTCGGAGCCTCCCTGGTAGGCCTGGATACCGCCGGCCACGCCCAGAATAACGTACTTGCCCAGGTTGGCATCGATGCCTAACAAGAAGCGTTCCTGTATGTTACTGAAACTGTAGGACTTTTTGCCTTCGCTGGTTTTCAGCCAGTCGTTGTAGTTGTCAGACCCGTTGATGCTGTAGGTTTTTCCCTTCTCTTCGTTGGTGAAGGTGACTATGTCGTTACAGTCGGCGTCTTCATCGCAGCTGAACTTGAGGGAGCCACCGAAACCACCCACTGCGGCGCTCATGAAAAAGATTTTGCCCAGTCGGTAGGTGGCGCTCACGTTACCGCCGCCGCCGTTCATCTGCTTGATGTTGTCCGCGTCGCCGTTGTGGGCCCAGAATCCGGAGGCCGCCACTTCGAATTCGGTAACGGCGCTATCCGAGGTGGCCCTGTGGGTCACGGGAGCGGGCATGGAGGCCGCACCCATAGAATGGAGAGTGGGGGAGCATGCCGTTATCGCCATGAGTATCAAGCCGATAGCAAAAAACTGGACGAGTTTCTTCATTTTCCACTCCCTGTAAAAGAATCTCCAGCCTCAAAGATAGTAAACAGTGCTTTTAAAGGAAAGTCCCTTTGGGTTGGACATTTTTTCTAACTTTTTCCGCACAAAATCCCTTTTTTACGACAAGGAGTCCAACATGGGTGGCTTTTGCGGAGTGGTTTCTAAAGAAGATTGCGTCAGCGACCTCTTTTTCGGGACCGACTACCATTCACATCTCGGAACGCATCGCGGCGGCATGGCGGTGCTGAAATCCAACGGAACCTTCCACCGCTCCATCCACAACATCCAGAACACTCCCTTCCGCAGCAAGTTCGAGCACGACCTGGCCACCTTCTCGGGCAACATGGGCATTGGCGTTATTTCGGATACAGACCCGCAGCCGCTGGTCATGACCTCCAAGCTCGGTACGTTCGCCATCGTGACAGTGGGCTTGATTACGAATATCGAAGAAATCAAGAACGAGCTTTTCAAGAACAACTGCATGCAGCTCCAGTATTCCACCACCAGTGGAATGGTGGGGCCCACCGAGGTGGTGTCCGCCCTCATTGCTACTCAGGATTCCATCGTCGATGGTCTCAAGTATGTCCACGAAAAAGTCAAGGGCAGCTGCTCCATTCTTTTGATGGACGAAAAAGGCAAGTTCTACGCCAGCCGCGACAGATGGGGCCGCACGCCTATCGTGCTGGGCAAAAAAGACGGCGCCATGATTGCCCTGCAAGAGAGCTGCGCCCTCCAGAACCTGGGCTACGAGCACGTGCGCGACCTGGGCCCGGGCGAAGTCGTGGAACTCACTCCCGATGGCGACACCACGCTGGTCAAGCCCGGCGACAAGATGGCCATCTGCTCTTTCCTCTGGGTCTATTACGGTTACCCTGCTTCCTGCTACGAAGGACGCAACGTGGAAATGACCCGCTACCGCTGCGGCTCCGCCCTTGCAAAGCGCACTCCCACCGAAGCCGACGCCGCCTGCGGAATCCCCGACTCCGGAACCTCCCACGCCCTCGGCTACGCCCACGAGGCAGGCATCAAGTTCGCCCGCCCCTTCGTCAAGTACACGCCGACCTGGGCCCGCTCCTTCATGCCCCAAGACCAGAAACAACGCGAGCGCGTGGCTTCCATGAAACTCATCCCCATTCCGGGGCTCATCAAGGACCGCCGTCTGGTGTTCTGCGACGACTCCATCGTCCGTGGCACCCAGCTCGGCAAGCAGGCCCAAAAGCTCTACTCCCTGGGCTGTAAAGAAACCCACATGCGCATCGCCTGCCCGCCTCTCGTGTTCCCCTGCAAGTTCATCAACTTCTCCCGCAGCAAGAACGAATACGCCCTGATTCCCCGCCGCTACATCCGCGACCAGGAAGGCGAACATCCGGACTTGGAAAAGTACACCGACCCCGATAGCGAAGCCTACAAGGGCATGGTGGAATACATCCGCCAGAAGCTGAACCTCACGACCCTTGCGTTCCAGCGCATCGACGACCTGATACATGCCATCGGGCTCCCGGCCGAACAGCTCTGCACCTTCTGCTGGACCGGCAAGGACTACGCCGAAACCGGCGACTGCTACCACTGCCCCTGCGAAGGCGGCGAGTGCGCCTGCCACTCCAAGAAAGACAAGGAATAGTCCATATTAAAAAGGGGGAAGAATCCCCCTGATTGCAGTCCCGCCCTTCTGTCACCCTGGATTCTATCGCTACGCTCCAGAATGACAGCAGCGATAGGGTCCAGGGCGGGCTTTCCATCACCCCTTCTCCTAGGGGCCCTGCCCCTAAGACCCCGAAATCTCTTTAGCCTTCGCTTCGATTTCGGCGATGGCCTTTTTACGACCTTCGACGGTATCTTCGTTAGAGAGCATGATGTTCACGAACACGGAACCTGCGACAACCGCATACACGTGCTTGCTGAGCACCTTGGACTGCTCGCCATTGCGGATGCCGAATCCGCCCAGCACCTTGGCGCCACCCTTACCGACGGTGTCGATAAAGTCCAGGGTCGCCTGGTCAATGGTCGTCTCGCTGCCGGTCGTGCCCGCACGGAGCGCGGCGTAGATGTACTTGAATCCTTTGGAGGCCATGGTCTCAAGGCGTTCCTTCGTCATGGAGGGAGCGGCCACCGGGATGTTTTCAAGACCGTGCTTCTTGCAAGCCTCGGTCAAACCTTCGTCACCGTCGAATGGCAAGTCCGGAATGATGCAGGCGGAAACGCCGGCGTCCTTGCACATCTTGACGAAGTTTTCGACGCCCGGCGTAAAGGCCAGGGAGCCGTAGGTCATGATGTAGATGGGCGTCTCGGGGTGGCGTTCGTGAATCTGCTTCACGATGGCAAGTCCCTGCTTGGTGGAGTAGCCCTTTTCCAGCGCAATGGTCGATGCCGTCTGAATCGCCGGACCGTCGGCGCTGGGGTCGCTGAAGGCCAGCTGGATTTCAAGGATGTTGGCGCCACCCTTCACAAGAGCGTCGGCGATGGCGATAGAAGTTTCTGCGTCCGGAAACCCGGCAATGAGATGAGACATTAGGTTGATCATAATTAAGCCGTAAGAAAAGGTTGTCGGTTGTTAGAGATAAGAGATTAGAGGCTAGAGACTAGTGAGGATAATCGCGGCTTCGCCGCCTTTATAAAAAAGTAGTTTACGCATGACATTATCCCTAGATCCTAGATTCTAGCCCCTAGTCTCTATTTATTCATAATTTCTGCATCATGGATGTCCTCGTTGTTTTCGAGGCGCTTGAGTTCGGCCTTCAGGAATTCCTTCCACTTTTCGGGGCGGAACACCGGGCTCGTGATAAAGATGTCCTTGTCGCCGCGGCCACTCATGTTGATGACAAGAGCCTTGTCCTTCGGAAATTCCTTCGCAATCTTCATGGCGGCGGCACCGGCGTGAGCGCTTTCGAGGGCAAACAAAATGCCTTCGTTACGGGCAAAGAACTTCACCGCTTCCAATGCTTCCTTGTCGAGAATGGCGGTAAATTCCACGCGGCCCGATTCGCCGACGGCGGCAAGCTGCGGGCCAATTCCCATGTAGTCAAGGCCAGCCGAAATGGAGCGGGTCGGCATGGACTGACCGTCTTCATCTATCAGGAAACGGCTCTTGTAACCCTGCACAATACCTTCGCGGCTGGCGTTGCCTGTCATGCGGGCTGCGTTTTCGCCCACATTCGGCCCGATACCGCCGGCTTCTGCACCGATCAGGCGCACATTCTTGTCTTCGATAAACGGGGTGAACACGCCGATGGAATTGCTACCGCCACCCACGCAGGCGACAACCGCAGCGATATCGATGTGGCGTTCTGCGGCCTGGCGCTTGACTTCTTCGCCGATGATGGACTGGAACGTACGAACGATATCCGGGAACGGCGCAGGGCCGAGGGCGGAACCCAGCACGTAGTGAGTGTTCTTGAAATTCGTGGCCCAGTCGCGCATCGCCTCGTTCACGGCATCCTTCAGGGTGCGGCTACCGCTTGTGACCGGCACAACCTTCGCGCCATACATTTCCATGGTCGCCACGTTGGGCTGCTGGCGGCGTACATCGACTCCACCCATATACACCACACATTCGAGGCCGAGCTTCGCGCAGGCGGCGGCAGTGGCGAGCCCGTGTTGGCCGGCACCCGTCTCCGCGATGATGCGGGTCTTGCCCATCTTCTTGGCCA
>CALATK010000273.1 GCA_937891805.1 uncultured Fibrobacter sp.
AAGGTCGGGGATGTGCTGAATTCCGGCGAAGGTGCCGAATTCCGCGTAGGTAACGCTCTCCCGATTCGCGATATCCCGCTGAACACCATTATCCACAACATCGAAATGAAGCCGGGCAAGGGTGCCCAGATTGCTCGTTCCGCTGGCGCCGGTGCCGAACTGGTGGCTAAGGACGGCAAGCTCTGCCAGATCAAGCTCCCGAGTGGCGAAGTTCGCTACATCTCGGAAGATTGCCTTGCCGTTGTGGGTCAGGTTTCCAACATCGATCACATGAACGAATCTTCGGGCTCTGCCGGCCGCTCTCGCTGGCTGGGCAAGCGTCCCTCCGTCCGCGGTGTCGTGATGAACCCGGTGGACCACCCCCTTGGTGGTGGTGAAGGTCGTACTTCTGGTGGTCGCCATCCGTGCTCTCCCTGGGGCAAGAACTCCAAGGGTGCCAAAACTCGTAACAATAAGCGCACCGATAAGTACATCGTGCGTCGTCGTCAGAAGAGGGCCTAATTCATGTCGAGATCCCTTAAGAAAGGTGCATTCGTGGATTCCCACGTTTTAAGCAAAGCCCAGGCGATGGCCGGCTCCGACAAGAAGCAGCCTATCAAGACCTGGTCCCGTCGTTCCACAATCGTCCCGGATATGGTCGGACTTACGTTCTCCGTCTATAACGGCAAGCAGTTCATCCCTGTGTACGTCACCGAAAACATGGTGGGCCACAAGCTGGGTGAATTCTCCATGACCCGTACGTTCCGCGGACACAGAAAGACTGAAACCGCTGCTGGAGGAAAGAAATAATGCAAGCTGTTGCTAAAGTAAAAAACGTGCGCTACGGCGTGCGCAAGCTTCGCCGGGTCGTTGACCTGGTCCGCGGCAAGTCCGTGGATGAGGCATTTGCAATGCTCTCCATCCTCCACACTCAAACCAAGGGTGCTCCGCTGGTAGAAAACGCTCTGAAGTCTGCCGTTGCCAACTTCAAGCAGAAGTCTGCCGCTCCGGTCACTGCCGAAGAACTGGTGGTCAAGACCATCACTGCCGACGGCGGTACCATCATGAAGCGTATCCACCCCCGTTCCCAGGGCCGTGCTTTCCGTATCGAAAAGCCGCTCTCTCACATCACAGTCGTTGTGGCCAACAAGGAGTAATTAAAATGGGTCAGAAAACTCATCCGAATGGTCTTCGTCTTGGCGTCATCCGCGGCTGGGAATCCAAGTGGTATGCCGAAGACAAGTTTGCCGATCTTCTGTACGAAGATATCGTGCTGCGCCGCTACCTGATGAAGCGTTTCGAACACGCCTCCCTTTCCAAGGTGGGCATCGAACGCACCGTCAAGAAAGTCTGCGTGAACCTGTTCACTGCCCGCCCGGGTATCGTTATCGGTAAGAAGGGCGAAGAGCTGGAACGCCTCAAGGGTGAACTCCAGTTCCTCACGGGTAAGGAAATTTACATCAACGTCCACGAAATCCGCCGCCCCGAAACGGACGCGAAGCTCGTGGCCGAAAACATTGCTCGTCAGCTCGAAAAGCGTATTTCTTTCCGCCGCGCCATGAAGCGTGCCATCCAGAGCGCTATGCGCATGGGTGTGGAAGGAATCAAGGTGCAGTGCGGCGGCCGCCTCGGTGGTGCCGAAATCGCCCGCGTCGAAAAGTATGCCGAAGGCCGCGTGCCTCTGCACACTCTCCGCGCTGACATCGATTATGCGACTGCCATTGCCAAGACCGTCTATGGTGCCATCGGTATCAAGGTGTGGATCATGCACGGTGAAAAGATTGGCAAGGACGTCATGAACGACAACAAGAGAGAGAAGTAATTATGCTGAGTCCTAAAAGAACATTACATCGTAAGCAGATGAAAGGCCGCATGAAGGGCGTCGCCACTCGTGGCAACACCATGGCCTTCGGCGAATTCGGCATTCAGGCTCTTGAAAAGTGCTGGCTGACGGCTCGCCAAATCGAAGCTGCCCGTATCGCTATGACTCGTAAGATCAAGCGTGGTGGCCGCGTCTGGATCCGCGTGTTCCCCGACAAGCCTGTTACCCGTCACCCTGCAGAAGCTCGTATGGGTAAGGGTAAGGGCGCCGTGGAATTCTGGGCAGCCGTTATCCTCCCGGGTCGCATCATTTTCGAAATGGGCGGTGTCGAACGCGATCTCGCCATGGAAGCTCTCCATGTCGCTTCGCAGAAGCTCCCCCTCAAGTGCAAAATCATCGAAGAATCGGAGATCTAATGAAAGCACGTGAATTGAAAGAACTGGGCGTTGACCAGCTCAAGGAAAAACTGGCTCAGTTGAATCTCGATTTGTTCAATTACCGCATGACTGCGAAGCTCGGTAATTTGGAAAAACCCTCTGTGATTCAGACGACCCGCAAGGACATCGCCCGTATCAAGACCATCCTCAGCGAAAAGGCCAAGGCATAAGCCGGCAGGAGCAGGAAATGGATAGAAACCTTCGTAAAGTCAAGCAGGGTGTCGTCTCTTCTGACAAGATGGACAAGACCATCACGGTTGTGGTTGAAAACCGCAAGCGTCACCCCATGTACAACAAGATCATGACCACCACCAAGAAGCTCAAGGCTCACGACGAAAACAACGAAGCGGGCGAAGGCGACCTGGTGGAAATCATGGAAACTCGTCCTCTTTCCGCTACCAAGCGCTGGCGCCTGGTTCGGATTGTGGAAAAGAAGAAATAATCGTTTTGGAGTAAGGCGAATATGATTCAAGAAGAAACCAGACTCGTCGTGGCTGACAACAGTGGAGCCAAGGAAGTCGCCTGCATCCGTGTTTTGGGTGGCACCAACCGTCGCTATGCTAGCATCGGTGATGTCATCAAGGTAGCCGTTAAAGACGCTATCCCCCAGAGCAAGGTGAAGAAGGGTTCCGTGGCCGACGCTGTCGTCGTGCGCACACGCAAAGAAATTGCCCGTCCGGATGGCACGTTCATCCGTTTCTCGGACAACGCCGTGGTTCTCATCACTAAGGATGGCGAACCCCGTGGAACCCGTATTTTTGGACCGGTGGCTCGTGAGCTCCGCGACAAGAAATACATGAAGATCATCTCCCTCGCACCTGAGGTTCTCTAATGGCCAACATCAAAAAGAATGATAACGTCAAGGTGATTTCCGGTGCCAACAAGGGCAAGACCGGCACCGTGATCAGTGTCAAGGCCGGCAAGGTGACCGTTTCGGGCGTGAACGTCCGCAAGCGTCATGAAAAGCCGTCTCAGACCAACCAAACCGGTGGCATCATCGAAAAGGAACTGCCTATCGACATTTCCAACGTGATGCTTCTCGAAGGCAATACCCCCGTCCGTACCCGCATCGTTCGCGAAAAGGGCAAGAAGGGCGTTCGTACCAGTGTCAAGACTGGAAAGGCTGTGTAAGGTAACGCAATGAACCAGATGAAACAATTTTATCTCGAAAAAGTCGTTCCTGCCTTGCAGCAGAAGTTCGCTTACAAGAACGTGATGGAAATTCCCCGCCTCCAGAAGATCGTGATCAACATGGGCGTGGGCGCTGCTTCTCAGAACCGCAAGATTCTTGACGAAGCCGTGGATACTCTTTCTGCCATCACCGGCCAGAAGGCTGTGGTCACCACCGCCAAGAAGGCTGTGGCCCAGTTCCACCTTCGCGAAGGCATCGGTATCGGTGCCAAGGTCACCCTCCACGGTGACAACATGTGGGATTTCCTTTTCCGCTTCATCAACATCAGCCTGCCCCGTGTCCGCGACTTCCGCGGCCTCGCTCGTCGTGGCTTTGATGGAATGGGCAATTTCACCTTGGGTATCAAGGAACAGACCATCTTTGTCGAAATCGACATCGACAAGGTTTCCCGTACATTCGGTATGGACATCTCCTTCGTGACCTCCGCTAAGACGGACGAAGAAGGTCGTGCCCTTCTCGAAGAACTTGGACTCCCCTTCAGGAAGTAAGGTAATACCATGGCAAGCAGAAGAATGATTGAAAAATGCAAGCGTACCCCGAAGTATACCGTTCGTGGGTATAACCGTTGCAAGCGTTGCGGTAGGCCGCACGCCTTTATGCGCCGCTTTGGCCTTTGCCGTATTTGCTTCCGCGAAATGGCACTCGCCGGCGAAATCCCCGGTATCACAAAGTCGTCTTGGTAAGGAGAGTATACTCATGGCAATGACAGATCCTATCGCCGATATGCTCACCCGCGTGCGCAATGCCTCCAAGGCAAAGCTCCCCGTGGTGGACATCCCTGCCAGCAACCTGAAGCGTGAAATCGCTCGCGTGCTGCAGGAAAAAGGTTTCATTAAGAAGTTCGTCGTGGTTGAAGACGGCAAGCAGGGCATCCTCAAGGTGCTGCTCCGCTACACCAAAGGCGAATCCGCTATCCAGGGCATCCAGCGCGTTTCTACGCCGGGTCTTCGTCACTATGTTGACGCCGCTAAGCTCCCCCGCGTTCGCAACGGCCTTGGCTATGCTATCATCTCCACATCTAAAGGCGTGATGACCGACCACGAAGCCCGCAAGGAAAACGTGGGTGGTGAAGTCATCGCAAAGGTATGGTAAAGATGTCCCGTATCGGTAAAGCTATTATCAATATCCCGGCTGGCGTTAAAGTCGCCGTCAATGGTCAGAACATCAAGGTCGAAGGCCCCAAGGGCAAGCTCGAAACCACCGTTCACGAACTGATTTCCATCAAGCTCGACGGTGACAAGCTTTCCTTCACCCGTCCTAACGACGAAAAGTTCACTCGTGCTATGCACGGCACCACTCGCGCTCTCGTCAACAACATGGTTGAAGGCGTGACCAAGGGTTTCCAGAAGACTCTTGAAATCGTGGGCGTGGGCTACCGCGTGGAACAGAAGGGCAAGGACCTGAATCTGGTTCTCGGCTTCTCTCACCCGGTTATCTTCAAGGCTCCCGAAGGCGTTGAGCTCAAGGCCGTGGACCCCCTGAAGATCACTATCTCCGGTATCGACAAACAGAAGGTTGGCCAGGCTGCCGCCGAAATCCGCAAGTACCGTCGTCCTGAACCGTATAAGGGCAAGGGCATCAAGTACGAAGGCGAGATTATTCGTCGCAAGCAGGGTAAGAAGACAGGTAAATAAGGGTAAACTATGACTGCAATTGCTAAGAAAAGAATCCAGTCCAGAATCGCACGCCATGCTCGTGTGCGTAAGTCTGTCGTCGGAACTGCAGAATGCCCTCGTTTGGCTGTTCGCCGTTCCTTGTCTCACATGGTCGCCCAGATTATCGATGACGCAAACAACAAGTCTCTCGTTCAGGTCGCAACGACTGCCAAGGAATTCCAGGGCAAGTTCGGCGAAATGACGAAGTCGGAGCAGGCTAAGCAGCTCGGTCTCCAGATTGCCGAAATCGCTAAGTCCAAGGGCATTGAATCCGTGGTCTTTGACCGCGGCGGTTACATCTATCACGGTCGCGTTCAGGCTCTCGCTGAGGGAGCTCGTGAAGGCGGACTCAAATTCTAGTGAGGTACACTTTGGAACGCGAAGCTCAAGTTTCTGAATTTGAAGACAAGGTTGTACACATCAACCGTTGCGCAAAGACCGTCAAGGGCGGTCGCCGTATGTCCTTCTCCGCTCTCGTTGTCGTTGGCAACAAGAACGGCAAGATTGGTGTTGGCCTCGGCAAGGCTAAGGAAGTTTCCGAAGCTATCCGTAAGGGTACCGAAGCCGCCCAGAGGAACATCGTGGAAGTCCAGCTGCTGGACGGCACCATTCCTCACGACATCGAAGTCAAGAGCGGTGCTACCCGCATCCTCTTGATGCCGGCTGCTCCCGGTACTGGCGTTATCGCCGGTGCTGCTGCCCGTGCCGTTCTCGAACTGGCCGGTGTGCGTAACATCCTCACAAAGATTCACGGTTCTTCCAACCCGAGCACCGTCGTGCGCGCCTGCCTCGAAGGTCTCTTGGCTCAGAAGAACAAACAGGACTGCGCCGCCCTCCGCGGTGCCAATGCCTAAGGAGTAATACACCATGAAGAAAGTTCGTATTACTTTGGTTAAGGGTACTGTCCGCCGTCTGCCGGTGCACCGCGCCAACGTGGCCGCTCTTGGTCTCCGTAAGATTGGACAGTCTGTTGAACACGTTTTGACCCCCAGCATCCAGGGCATGATCAATGCCGTGCGTGACATGGTGAAGGTCGAGGAGATCTAAGATGGAACTCAATACTCTCAATCCTGGCAAGGCTGCCAAGGGCAAGAGCCGCCGCCGTATCGGCCGCGGTCCTGGTTCCGGTTTCGGCACTACCGCTGGCCGTGGCCAGAAGGGTGCCGGTGCCCGTAAGAGCGCCAAGGCCGGCCGTGTCGCCTTCGAAGGCGGCCAGATGCCGATTCACCGCCGTATCCCGAAGCGTGGCTTCAAGCACGTCGGTGTTGAATTCCAGATTGTTAACCTCAAGAAGCTCGCTGCGGTGAGCGTGACCGAGTTCGACGCCCAGGCTCTGTTCGACCAGGGTTTCATCAAGGACATGGACCGTCCGGTCAAGGTTCTTGCCTTCGGCACAATTGACAAGGCTATCAATGTTAAGGTTAACGCCATCAGCGAAAAGGCCAAGGCTGCCATCGAAGCTGCTGGCGGAAAAGTCGAGATCGTCTAATGGAAGCTCTCAAGAAAGCTATTGATGCGTTCGTCAATGCCTTCAAGATCGAAGACCTGCGTAAGAAGTTGCTTTTTACGTTGGGTATTCTGATCATCTACCGCATTGGCGCCCACATCACCATCCCCGGAGTGAATTCTGCCGTGCTGGCGGAGTTCTTCCGTAACTCGAATAATTTGTTCGGCCTGTATGACTCCTTCACGGGCGGTGCCTTCGCGAAAGCGACGGTCTTTGCCCTGGGTATCATGCCTTACATCAGTGCGTCCATCATTATCCAGTTGATGGGCTCCGTGATTCCGGCCATCCAGATGCTCCAGAAGGAGGGTCAGGAGGGTCGCGCCAGGCTGAACCAATACACCCGTTACTTTACGGTGGCTCTTGCCGCCTTGCAGGGATGGGGTATTTCGGTATGGCTTTCCTCCCTGAAGGTGACCACCGCCACAGGAACTGGCGTTTCTGTGCTGGCCGATGATTTCTCTTCGGGACTCGGTAACATCGGTTTCCGTTTACTTGCTACCCTGACCTTCACTGCCGGTACCATCTTCGTGATGTACCTGGGCGAGCAGATTACCTCGCACGGTGTAGGTAACGGTATTTCTCTTATTATCTTCGCCGGTATCGTCGGCGGCTTCCCGCGAGCCGTCCTTGCCGAACTGGAAATGCTGAAAGAAGGTATCCAGCCCCTCGCCATCGAGATCTTCATCTTGGCCGTGGTGGTTGTGATTATCGGATTCATCGTTTTCGTGGAGCAGGCGAACCGTCGCATTCCACTCCAAAGTCCTCGCCGGACCATCGGAAACAAGGTCATGGGCGGTCAGTCCAGCTATTTGCCCTTCAAGGTGAACACCGCTGGCGTGATTCCCGTGATTTTCGCAAGCTGCATCATGTTCATTCCGGCCATGATCGCTTCTTGGTTCCCGAACGTGTCTGCGATGCAGGCTTTCGCTGCCGCTTTCATTCCGGGACACATCACCTACAGCGTGATTTACGGTCTCCTGATTATATTCTTCACCTACTTCTACACGGCAATCCAGTACAACCCTAACGACATTGCCGAAAACCTGAAGAGGTCTGGTGGGTTTATTCCGGGAATCCGTCCTGGCAAGAAAACTGCAGAGTATATTGACTACATTTTGACCCGAATTTCTCTTCCGGGGTCCCTGTTCCTCGCTTTAATCAGTGTGGGACCGCTTCACCTGAAAGACGCACTCAATATGAGTTTCTATATTGGGGGCACCTCGGTCTTGATCGTGGTCGGTGTGGCGTTGGATACGCTTCGTCAGCTCGAAGCCCAACTGCATACCAAGAACTATGAAGGTTTCCTCAAGCATGGCCGCATTCGCGGCAGGATGGCGTCCTAGTGGCTAAAGAAGAAGGAATACAAGTAGAAGGCGTTGTGTTGGAAGCACTCCCCAATGCTTTCTTCCGTGTTCAGCTCGGAAATGGTCACGAGATCCTCGCCCATGTTTCAGGAAAGATGCGTCGGCATTTCATTCGAATTTTGCCGGACGACAAAGTGTTGGTAGAGATTTCCCCCTACGACCTCAATCGTGGGCGGATCACTTACCGTTACAAGTAATAGGTATTCAAAAAAAGGTCAAACCTATGAAAATCAAAGCCTCCATCAAACCCAGATGTGAAAACTGCAAGATCATCCGCCGTAAGGGTGTATTGCGTATCATCTGTTCGAAGAACCCCCGTCACAAGCAGAAGCAGGGATAAGGAGATCGTATGGCACGTATCGCTGGTGTCGATTTACCGAAAAACAAGACCGTCGAGTACGGTCTGACGGCAATCTATGGTGTCGGTCTGTTCACCGCAAACAAGGTCTGTGCCCAGCTGGGTATCGACAAGAACAAGAAGTGCGATGACCTCACCGAAGAAGAACAAGGTAAGATTCGTCATCTCTTGGAAGACGAATACTCCGTGGAAGGTCAGCTCCGCGCAGAAATCACCTTGAACATTAAGCGTTTGCAGGATATCGGCTGCTATCGCGGCATCCGCCACCGCAAGGGCCTCCCGGTCCGCGGTCAGCGTTCCCGCACCAACGCCCGTACCCGCAAGGGCCCCAAGAAAACTGTGGCTAACAAGAAGAAGTAAGGAGATTCCTCGTGGCTGAAGAAGAAATTAAGGAAACTGCTGCCGCTGCCGAAGCTCCGGTTGCTGCCGCTGAAGAAGTCAAGGTCAAGAAGGGCAAGAAGCGTATCGACATCCAGGGTATCGCCTGCGTCAACGCCACCTTCAACAACACAATCGTTTCTATCACCGATGCTCGCGGTAACGTGGTCGCTTGGGGCTCTCCCGGTAATGCCGGTTTCAAGGGTTCCCGCAAGAGCACTCCGTTTGCCGCCCAGCTCGCTGCCGAAGCCGCTGCCCACAAGGCTTTCGATCTCGGTATGCGCAAGGTGGATGTCCGCGTCAAGGGCGCCGGTGGTGGTCGTGAATCCGCCGTCCGCGCTATCAAGAATGCGGGCCTCGAAGTCCTCTCTATTCGGGACGTGACGGGCATTCCTCACAACGGTTGCCGTCCTAAAAAGAAGAGAAGAGTCTAATCCAAAGAGGTATCGCCAATGATGTGGAAATCACTTCAAATGCCGCGCAGCTTCCAGAAAGTGGAAACCGGCGAAGACGGTCGCTATGCAAAGTTTGTCGTAGAGGCCTTGGAACGTGGCTGGGGTATCACCCTCGGTAACGCTCTCCGTCGCACGCTCCTTTCCTCCCTGCAGGGTGCGGCCATTGTCTCCGTGAAAATCGAAGGCGTCGAGAAGGAATTTTCGACGATTCCCGGTGTCAAGGAAGATGTCACCGATATCATCCTGAATCTCAAGAGCATCCGCGTGAAGCTCCTTTCCGATCACGACGAAACTTTGCACCTGGACGTGTCCGGCGACGGCGAAGTTACTGCCAAGTCCTTTATGGAAAACCCGGGCGTGGTCGTTCTGACCCCCGATGTCCATATCGCTACTCTGAACGGTAACGCTTCCCTGTCCATGGACGTGAAGATCTCCAGTGGCCGCGGTTTTGTCCGTGCCGACGAACTGAAGGACAAGGACGCTCCGATCGGCGTTATCGCTACGGACGCGAACTTCAACCCGGTTCAGAAAGTTGCAATGCACATCAGCGATACCCGCGTGGGCCAGAAGACAGACTACAACCGTCTGGAACTGGAAATCACCACCGACGGCTCCATCGACCCCGAAGATGCCTTGGCCTACGCTGCCAAGCTTCTCGTCGACCACCTGGAAATCTTCATCAACTTCGAAGGTGACCTGGTGACCGAAGGTGCCGAAGGCCAGGACGAAGAACACCAGCGCATCGCGGAACTGCTCCGCACTCGCGTCGATGAACTGGAACTCTCTGTTCGCTCCAGCAACTGCCTGCGTATGGCCAATATCCATACGGTCGGTGAACTTGTGCGCAACAAGGAAAACGATATGCTCAAATACAAGAACTTCGGTCGGAAGTCCTTGGTGGAACTTAACGAGGTGTTGACAGCCATGGGCCTCTCTTTTGGCATGGATGTCGATGAATACTTGAAGGATTAAAAATGAGACACGGTGTAAAAAACAAGAAACTCGGCGTTAACGCCCAGCACAAGCGTGCCATCCTCCGCGCCCTTGCCACTTCTATCATCGGAAAGGGCATGGAAACCGAACAGGGCAAGCGTTATGTGCGTACAACCCTCCACAAGGCAAAGCTTGTCCGTGGCGTGGTAGACCGCATGGTGACCTATGCCAAGAAGGGCGACCTTTCTGCCCGTCGTGAAGCTGCCCGCTTCATTATGGATCCCAAGGTCCTGCAGGACCTGTTTGCCACAATCGGCCCGCGCTATGCAAACCGCAACGGTGGTTACACCCGCGTGCTGAAGCTCGGCCCCAACCGCCCCGGTGACGCTTCCGAAATGGCCCTCGTGGGTCTCGTGGAAGACGAAATCGTGGTGAAGGCCAAGAAGGGTGCTGCCGAACCTGCCAAGTCCGAAGCCGTCAACATGGTTGAAGGCGAAGGCAAGGCTGCAGAATAATTTCTAGAAATATTGAAAACGCCCCGCTTTTTTGAGCGGGGTGTTTTTGTATATTTAGGGGACATTCGTTTTAGAGCAACTGTTTATGCACCATGTGATTACATGCATAGTTTTGGTTCTGTCTTTTTCGCTAGCGGCCTTTGCGGAAGAAAAAAGCAGTTCCTTTTCTCTGAGTTCTTCTCCGACGGTATCAAACCGTAGTGGAATAGCCTTGAGTCCAACATATGCGGACCAGTCCGTTGATTCCAGTTATGTGTTGGGACCGGGTGATTTTTTGGATCTTGTGTTAGAAAACAATTATGTTACTGTGCAGGTTTATCCTGACGGCTCTGTCGCTATAGAAGAATGCGGTGCTGTTAATGTCGGTGGCAAGACCCTTGCTGAGGCGCGTCAGCTGATTTTGGATTTGGTCTCAAGACGTTATAAGCGGGAATATTGTTATGTTCAGTTGGCCGCATTAAAAAAATTCAAGATTAATGCCATGGGCGCCGTTTCTCAAGTTGGACAGCATTTGGTAGAATCCCAGACGCGATTGAGTTTCTTTATTAGACAAATTGGAGGCCTTGTATCTAACGCCAATAGAGAAGATATTTGGGTGATACGTGGAAACGACACGCTGCATATTGATTACAATGCCATGTCGTCTCGGGGCGATTTCAGTGCTGATATTATGCTAGAGCAGGGAGATAAAATATATGTTCCCTTTGTGGCGGTAGGTGACAATGTAGTGTTGATTTTCCCAGATTCCAGGACGAGTGTCGCTTATCAGGATGGCCGGACTTTGCAGGATTATTTCAATCTCGCCGGCGGAAGTCGGATGGATAACCTAGGCTACAAGTCTGTTTGCGTTAGGGAACCAGGCAAGCCGACCAGGTGGATAACCATGTCGGAAATGAAACTGACAAAGGTAGCTCCTAACACAGAAGTGGAGTTTTCCATTCAAGAAATGGTTGTATATGTAGGTGGTGCTGTCACGACCATGGGAAAGTTCCCCTATGATCCCACATGGCATGCCATTGATTACATTTCGGCGGCAGGAATCAATATTACAACGGGTAGCTGGGGACAGGTGTCGGTATGGCGAGGAAAAGAGCCCGAGGCGATATCTGTTAAAGTGGCCGAAGATGAAATATTGCCGGGAGACTTGATAGAAATTCCCAGAAGCCGTTACGAGTCATTCAAGGACTTCACGCTGTTCTTGGCTTCATTGTTGACCGTGATTTCCTCGGCACTTATCGTTTACGTAACCTATAATAACAGCAAAAATTAATCTATGGAACGACAAGAATCTTTAAGTTTTATAGAAGTATGTCTTCAGCTGTTGAATAACAACTTGAAGCATTTTAAGTTGTTTAGTGCCATTGTTATCATTCCGACCATTTTTGTTTTTGTACTGGTGATGTGGGTTTTAGACCCTGTCTATAGGGCTACTGCTATCGTGACGCCTCCTTCTGGCAATACGGGGTCATTAGCAAGTGGAATTAGTGGAATTTTGGGAAACTCTTCAAAAAGCGGGTTGGGAAGTTTAAGTTCTATGCTGAACTTTTCGACTGGTGCTGATGATGCAGATGTGGTATGGACCATTTTTAACTCTTGGGAGTTACACGACCAAGTCATTCAGGAGTTTGACCTGGCTCGACATTATAAGTTCAAGGGAAAGTATCCGGCAGATTTATTGAAAGAGTTTAGGAAGAATTTTAATTTTAAGTCGAACAAAGAAAACATGTTCGAAATTACGATTGAAGATGTCGATTATTCCATGGCCGCCCAAATGGTTAGCTTTATGCTGGAAAAGGCGGATTCGGCATACAATGATTTCAAGACATCACAGGCGAGACAGACCCGGATTTATCTCCAGAGCCGTTTGGATTCATGCGAAAAGGCGATGCACGCCCTGACAAAAAAATTTGCAAAATTCCAGTCGGACAACGACATCTATAATCCCGAAATACAGATGGAATCGACCATCAAATACTTGAGTGATCTTCAAGGCCGGCGAGAAGACCTTTCTATGGAAATGGCCTACGAAAAAGAAGACCGTGGAGAAAAGAGCAAGCGATACGAACAGTTGTCCAAGCGTTACCAGACTATCAATACCGCTGTTCAAGGGACTCTGGACGGCAAGGATAAGGGCATGGGAATTGTTTCTTTGAAAAAGTCTCCCAAGCTAAATGCCGAATACCTCCAATATGAAACAGAGAGCAAGATTTTGAGCGCGTTGTATCAAATGTTGAGAGTCCAGAGTGAAGAAGTCCAGCTTGAAGAGGCCAAGCGCTTGACCAACTTGCATGTGCTTGAACCCCCTTGGGAAAACAACAAAAAGGTGTTTCCTGTAAGAGGAATTATGCTTATTTTCACGGTCATCGTTTCTTCAATCATTGCAACCTTCTTGTGTAACATAATTGCTTTTTTTGAAGCCGAAGAAGAGAAGGACTCAAGAGTGGCGGCTCTATGGAGAAATCTCAGGGGTGCCTTTAGAACTCGTAAAGGATGATGATGATTTCCTGGATTAATGATAATCCGGTAAGTTTCGTGCTGTTTTTGGCATCCTTTTTTTGCTTATTCCAGGCTTTGTTTCTAAAGAAAGATTTTTTTTCGCCTGCCAACATATATTGTTTTTCCCAGTGCATAACCCTTGCTGTTGCCTATTTGAAACTGGATTATGCCATGACAGATTTTAAGCTGAAAACTTGGCTTTTGTGGATAGGCGCGATGGTCAGTTTTTGTGGAGGGTGCCTTTTTGTGCGGTTGGTGGCCAAACAAAAAGCGCTCCCGGTGGGAGTGCATCCTCCTGTTTTGCAATATGGCTACAACTGGAAACTGCACGTCCTTTTTTCTTTTGGCGCGTTCTTGTTTTTTTTGGTGGGTGTTTGTGGAATTTTGCATACGGCCGGCCATTTGCTAGTTTTTGATGATAGTCCGGGAAGTTGGATGACTCAGGACTCTAAATTTGGCTATTTCCCGTTGTTTTATAGCAGCAGTCCGTTGGCCGTTTTCTTATTCACGGTGTCGTCCTATTCAAGGTTTAACCCGGTGAAGTCTTTGCGTGTTATTTCTCGCATCATGGTCTTTTTGGTGATTGTCCTTGCTTTTATGGCATATCCGAATAGAACATCGCTTTTTTTTAGTCTTGGGTTTATAATTATTTCGTTCAACTTCTTATCTAAGAGAATATCTCCGGGTTGGATTGTCCTGGGTATTGTTCTGGTGACAATCTCATTTGTGGCAATAGGCTCTTTGCGAAATCAATATACGGGGACATTGAAGAACGCATCTACTGAATACCTGATGTTATTGCCATATAGGTATGTTGCCAACAACTATTGGAATCTAGATTATGCGGTAAATGCACCCACTGATAGGGAGTATCATTCCTTTACCTATGGTATAGATTTTTTCAGTGGAATTTTTGAATATACGGGTATGTCGGGAGCTTTAAAGAGAAGCTACCGGTGGGATTCCCCCTTTCAGGAGAGCATTCAAAA
This sequence comes from uncultured Fibrobacter sp., assembly GCA_937891805.1. Classification (GTDB taxonomy): domain Bacteria; phylum Fibrobacterota; class Fibrobacteria; order Fibrobacterales; family Fibrobacteraceae; genus Fibrobacter. Next base: position 14,081 of record CALATK010000273.1, read on the forward strand.
AATCGCAGGTCTCAACACAGTGAGCTATTTATGGGAGCTGTATAAGGATTTTGGTGCTTTGGGCGCGATCCTTATTCCGCTGGTGTGTGGGATTGCGCTTGCCCTTTTGTATTTACAGCTAGGAAGGCCTTTTGGACCGCGTTCGGTGGCTTTGTATTCTTTGTTGGCTTATTTCGTTATGTGGAGCTTTTTTTCGCCAAGTTACAAACAGGGTATGTACTGGTTTTGGCTAATAGCCATCTATTTTGTCTGTACGGTCTGCATGAAATATCTGCCGCTACCAGCCAATTCGCCTATTCTTGATAAAGTAGCAGATAAGGAAGAATGTCAAGAACAAATCACCGCTTAAGGTGAGTATGGGGATCTTGTCTGGGGTAAACACCTTTACGCCGACAACACAGCTAGCGATGTTCAATACTCCACCAGCGGTTATAAAAAAGCCGTAAGTAAGAGTTCTTTTTTCTTTTAGCAATGTAGAAATCATACCTAGACGAATTGCTTGAAAGACAAGTGAAAAGGAAAGGATGCGAAGGCAATATGCGCTGGTCAAAAGAGAATCTTCTGTCCAGGGAGCGGCAAAAAAAATGATTTTGAGTACCCAGTTCGGGGCAGCCCAAAAAGGAATCAGGGCGATGGTTACAAAGAGGGTAAATATTCCCTGGTCAAGAATGCGGATTTTGGAGCTATCGGATTGGTGTAGTGTAAGAACGCTGGAATAAATGAAATAAACCATGAGGCTTGAAGCAAGTAAGGTAATCCTGTGCGCGAAGGTATAGGCGCCTAGAAAAGCGGGAGATGCGACAATAGAAACGGCATAAAGCCCTATGGGTAAATAGGCATAACTTGCAATATTTGTCAATGCGTAGGGAAAGGCTGACTTAATCATGAGTCGGGAAAAAAGCCAGAAATGTCGGCCTAGTTTTAACGTCTTTATGGAAAATGCTTGGCTGACTCCAAAGCTAAAGGTGGGCACGGCAGAAATAACCATGGCAAACGCGATAGAACGAATGGTATTGAAATTGAAAAGGCAAAGGCATATTTCCATGGTCAGCGCAAGGGATATGGTGTGCAGGACCTTGGAAATGAGCAGCTTTTTCCAAAATTTTCCGCTGATGAAGTACCAGTCGAAGAAGGAATGCTGGAAGAATAGCCCAAGAACAAGGATTAGCTCTCCAAATAATATGTCGTGGTTTCTGCGGAATAGAAGTGAAAATCCAATCATCAAAGCTGCTGTGGTGGCAGACATGAGGATTCGAAGCTGTAAAATATGGGTAAATAGACTTCCCTCGGTGGCCCGTTTGCCAAAGTAGGCCAAAATTAGAGCAAGCATTCCAAAGTCGGCAATGGCGCAGAATATGGTATAGTCGTTGAGCAAAATTCCAAAATTGCCAAAATTGACAAATCCAAGGTTTCTTGCGATAATATTATGGAAAAGCAGATTAACACCCTGGATGAGGATATTTACCAGAGATATGAAAACTCCAATCTTAATGTTCTTGAATACCTGCAACGAGGCATAAAATAGATGTTTTGGCATAAATTGTCTTAAGGATTTTTGTATCTTTGTGCTCAAATCGCGAGAGTGGCGGAATTGGCAGACGCGCCAGACTTAGGATCTGGTACTTCGGTGTGTGGGTTCGACTCCCACCCCTCGCAGAAATTTTAATCTACTAACGAATACCGGAGTCTATATGTCCGTTGAAATTAAAGAAACCAGCGCAACCCTGCGTACCCTCGAAGTCAATATCCCCCAGGAGGACCTGAAGGCTCCTTTCGAAAAGAAGCTGTCCCAGTACAAAAAGCAGGTGACGCTGAAGGGTTTCCGTCAGGGCCAGGTTCCCAAGGCCATGATTTTGAAGCAATTCGGCGATTCCATCCGTCACGAAGTCGTGAACGAGACCGTGGATGCCGTCTTGAACGCCGAACTCAAGAAGGCGAACATCATCCCCGTGGGCCAGTTGAAGGTCGTGAAGTTCAACGACGACAAGGAATCCGCCATTACCATGACGGTAGAAGTGGAAATCGACCCTGAAATTGACATCAAGGGCTACGCCGACACGGGTGTGATCGTTCCTCAGACCGCAGTCCACGAAGAAGAAGTCCAGGCCGAATTCGACCACCTGATGAAGATGTGGAGCAAGGACGAACATGTGGACCGCGCAGCCCAGAAGGGCGATGTGGTGGTGGGTAACTACCTGGAAGTGGTGATTGACGGCGAAAAGCAGGAACTGCCCGAGAATCGTGAATTCCGCAGTCTGTTGGGCGAATCCGCCAGCCCCGGTTTTGACGAGGGTCTGACCGGTGCCAACGCCGGCGAAACTAAGGAAATCAACTTCAAGTATCCTGATGACCACAAGGACGAACGCTACCGCGGCAAGACCGCCCAGTTCAAGGTGGAAGTGACGGACGTGCGCCAGATTGTTCCGCCTACCCTGGACGAAGAATTCTGCCAGAAGGTGGGCGTCAAGGACGAAGCCGAGCTCAAGAGCAACATCGCCGAAAGCCTTGCCAACCAGAAGCAGGATGCCGCCAAGACCAAGGCCATCAACGAGGCCATCGACAAGCTTATCGAGCAGAACCCGTTCGAGGTTCCCAATGCCCGCGTGGCAGACCTCATCAAGTGGTCCATCAACCGCAATGTGCAGGACCCCAAGGATGCGGTGGAACCCACCGAAGAACAGATGAAGACTTTGGCTCCCGAAGCTATCCGCGAAATCAAGAAGCATCGCATTCTGGAATTTGTGGCCAACAAGGAAAAGATCCGCCCCGCACAGGCCCAGGTGGACGCCCGCCTGCAGGAAATGGCCAAGGCTTACCACATCGAATTTGACGACCTGAAGGCTCATTTCCGTCAGTCTGGCCGTATCAACCAGCTTCGTGAAGAACTCCGCTTCCAGATGGCTGCCGACTTTATCGTGGGTATCCGTCCGGCTGCCGAAGAATCCAAGTAAAAGAGGTTAGTTAATGATCATTCCTACCGTCATTGAGACCACCGGGCGTGGTGAACGCGCCTATGATATCTACTCCCGCCTCCTCAAGGAGCGCATCATCTTCTTGGGCACGCCCATCAACGATGAAGTGGCGAACAACGTCATGGCGCAGCTGATTTTCCTTGAGTACGAGAACCCGGAGAAGGATATCACGCTGTATATCAACAGCCCCGGTGGCTACGTGTCGGCAGGACTTGCCATTTACGATACCATGCAGCATGTGCGCCCGAACATCGCCACCATCTGCATCGGTAATTGTGCCTCTATGGCGGCGGTTCTCTTGGCGGCTGGCACCAAGGGCAAGCGCTATGCGCTTCCCCATTCCCGCATTATGCTGCACCAGCCTTCTGGTGCGGCCACGGGCCAATCTACCGACATCCAGATTACTGCCAAAGAAATTATCCGCACCAAGGATACCCTTGCCGAAATCGTGGCCAAGCACACCGGCAAGTCTATCGACGAAGTCCGCGAAAAGACGGACCGTGATTTCTATATGGGACCAGAAGAAGCGAAGGCTTTCGGCGTCATCGACGAAGTCTTTGTCCCGCGTAAAGAGGGAGTCTAAGATTCATGTACAGGAATGGGAAAAACCGCCCTGCGGTAACGTGTAGCTTTTGCGGGAAGTCCGCCGAACAGGTGGACAAGATGATTGCCGGCGCAGGCGTGCATATTTGCAGCGACTGCGTTTCCATGTGCTACCGGATTATCGAAGAGGACAAGTCCCGTTCCTTGCAAGAAAAGCAGGCGGCAGAGGTCGCAAGCCAGAAGCCCCTTCCGCTCCCTTCCGAAATCAAGGCCCACCTGGACGACTTTGTAATCGGTCAGGAACAGGCGAAGATTGCCCTTTCGGTGGCGGTCTATAACCATTACAAGCGCCTGCGTTACAAGCAGGCCCACCCGAACGGCGATACCGTTGAAGTGGAAAAGTCCAACCTGCTTCTGGTGGGCCCTACCGGTTCGGGCAAGACCCTCTTGGCCCAGACCATGGCCCGCTTTTTGGACGTGCCTTTTACCATCGCCGACGCCACCGTGCTTACCGAAGCGGGCTACGTGGGCGAAGACGTAGATAGCATTATCGTGCGCCTGTTGCAAGCCGCCGACTACGACGTTTCCCGCGCAGAACGTGGAATCATCTTTATCGACGAAATTGACAAGATTGCAAGGAAGACGGCGAACCCTTCCATCACTCGCGACGTGAGCGGCGAAGGCGTGCAGCAGGGCCTGCTGAAACTTTTGGAAGGGACCGTTGCCGCAGTGCCTCCCAAGGGTGGCCGTAAGCATCCGGAACAACCCCTGGTGCAGGTGAACACCAAGAACATCCTGTTCATTTGCGGTGGCGCCTTCGAAACGCTAGACAAGATTATTGCCCAGCGGGTGAATAAGGGTGGCATGGGCTTTGGCGCCGACATCCGGAGCGAATCCGACAATTCCCTGAGTGAACTTTTCAAGCAGCTGGAACCCGATGACCTGATCAAGTTCGGTCTCATTCCCGAAATCGTGGGCCGCTTGCCTATTGCGGTTGCTCTCGAAGAACTGGACGAGAAGGCCTTGCTGAACATCTTGACCCAGCCGAAAAACGCACTGGTCAAGCAGTTCAAGAGCCTCTTTGCCATGGACGGCATCGAGCTGGACTTTACCGACGAGGCCCTCAAAGAAATCGTCCGCGAAACCATGAGCCGAAAGACGGGTGCCCGCGGGCTTCGTTCCGTCATGGAAAAGTCCCTGCAGCAGGCTATGTTCGAAATGCCCGGTACAGGAGCCAAGAAGCTGGTGCTTACAGACGAAATTATCCGCAGGGGCTTGAACCCTCTGGCGGTTTCCGGGAAGAAATCCTCGAAAAAAGCCGGCAAGAACGTGGCCTAACGCCCGGTTTTGCTTGCTTTACTATTATTGAAATATGGCTTTTGATTTTTCTAAGGTATTCCCTCTTTTGCCTTTGAGGGACGCTATTGTTTTCCCTTTTACGACCCGCCGTATTCTGGTGGGCCGCGATATTTCGCTCCGCGCTCTGGAATACGCCGAGGCCCACGATGGCGAAATTATTCTGGTGACCCAGAAGGATGTTGAGCAAGAAGAAATTTCCAACCCGCTTCTGGATTTGTACACGGTAGGCGTTGCCGCCCACGTGAGCAACGTGACGCCTTTCCCCAACGGCTGCGTGAAGGTGGTGCTGGAAGGCGAGCAGATTGTGGACCTGCGTTCTGTCGTACTGAAAGACGGATTCTTGCATGTGACGGTATCCCCCCGGAAAGTTCCTGTTGGCAACAAGGACAAGACCGAAAGTTTCGGTGACGTGCTTTCCAACTTCAGGGACTATGCCGCCAAGCGGAACATTGCCGAAGGCATGGTAGATGCCTTCTTTGGCATGGACAGCCAGCTGAATGCCTTTTACGGGATTATCCCCTTCTTGCAGATTTCCTTGGCCGAAAAGCAGAACTTCTTGGAAGCGGAATCTCTGGACGACATGGCCGCAAAGTTGTTGGCCCTCATGTCCATCACCGACGACAACGAAAATGTGATGGTCAAGATCCAGCAGAGCGTTCGTCAGAAAATGGCCCAGCAGCAGAAGGAATGGTTCATCAGTGAACAGATCCGCCAGCTGCAAGACGAACTGAACGACGGCGAAAATTCCTCCTCGGAACCGGACCAGCTGCTAAAGAAACTGAAGGCCAAGAATTTCTCCCCGGCCATCATGGAAAAGATGGAAGAGGAAATCGCCCGCATGCGCCTGATGCACCCTACCACGCCGGAATATGCGGTAGTGCGGAACTACATCGACTGGTTCCTCTCCATGCCCTATGGTGTTTACAGCGATACGGTGCTGAACCTGAAAAAGGTGAAGGCGGATCTGGATGCCAAGCATTTCGGGCTAGACAAGGTGAAGGACCGCATTCTGGAATACATCGCCGTGCTGAAATTGACAGGCACGGAGCGTCGCGCTCCCATCCTTTGCCTGGTGGGCCCTCCGGGGGTTGGCAAGACCACCCTGGTGGAATCCATTGCCGCCTCCATGCAGCGGAACTTTGTGCGCATTACCTTGGGCGGTGTCCGTGACGAGGCCGAAATCCGTGGGCATCGCCGCACCTACATTGGTGCCATGCCTGGCCGTTTTATCCAGGCGCTTCGTCGTGCCAAGTGCATGAACCCTGTGCTTTTGCTGGACGAAATCGACAAGATGGCCGCCGACTTCAGGGGCGACCCTGCCAGCGCTTTGCTAGAAGTTCTGGACCCGGAACAGAATCACGACTTTACGGACCACTTTATGGAAGTGGGCCTGGACCTTAGCCGAGTGCTGTTCATCGCTACCGCCAACTCCGAGGCTGAAATTCCCGACGCCCTGCGGGACCGCTTAGAGGTGGTGCGGCTCCCCGGCTATTACGCCCACGAAAAGAAGCAGATTGCATCGAAGTTCCTGATTCCAAAAATCTGCGAACGCTGCGGTGTTGCCCTGGACAAGGACATTTCTATTTCTGACGCTCTCATCGAAAAGGTCATTCGGGAATGGACCCGCGAGGCTGGCGTCCGTGAACTGGAACGCTCCCTGGAAAGTATCGTCCGACACCGTGCCAAAGAAATTGTCATGGGCAAGAAGGTCAAGAAGGACCTGACCGAAAAGCAGCTGCAGGAATACCTGGGCGTTCCCCGCTTTACCGAGAACCGCCTGCCTGCTCCTGGACATCACGGCGTGATTACGGGCCTTGCCTGGACCAGTGTAGGTGGCGAAATTCTTACGCTGGAATGCAAGCTCCTTTCGGGCAAGGGTCACCTGTTGCTCACCGGAAAGCTGGGCGACGTGATGAAGGAATCCGCCCAGATTGCTCTCAGTCTCGTGCGTGAACGTTTGCAGCGGTTCGGCATTGACCCCGCCATCGTCAAGAAGACGGATATTCATATTCACGTGCCCGAGGGTGCCGTGCCCAAGGACGGCCCGTCGGCGGGTATCGCCCTTACGCTGTCCCTGCTTTCGGCCTTTACCCGCAGGCCCGTGTCGCCGGACATCGCCTTTACAGGCGAGGTGAGCCTTACGGGAGACCTGCTGCCCATCGGCGGACTCAACGAGAAGGCCTTAGCCGCCCAGGAGGCAGGCGTCAAGACGCTCTACCTGCCCGAAGGCAACAAGAAGGACGTGACGGAACTTCCGGCCCCTGCAAAGAAGGGCCTGAAAATCCACACGAAAAAGCACATCGACGAAATCATCAAGGAACTGTTCCCGAAACCTAAGAAGTGAGGTTTTAGGCCCTGCCGCCCTTGTCATGCCCGCGCAGGCGGGCATCTCCTTTTTGAACTTTACTATATTCCAGAACAGGAATCAATACACAAGGAGTTCTTATGAAAGCAGGAACCTTTTTAGTCGGTGCGATTGCCGGTGCTGCCGCCGCTGTCGCTTTATCCAAGAAATTCGCGGGCTGCAAGTGCGCCTGCCAGGAATCTGCCGCCGGCGACGAAAATCCGGCCTTGAAAGAAGCCGAACAGGCGGTGGACACCCTCCGCGGTTCCGTGGACTGCCTGCGCAAGGAACTGAACAACCGCATTGAATCGGAACAGACCTACGCCGCCAAGTGCGAAGAACTCAAGGACCAGGTGGCCAAGCAGGGCGTAGAAATCGACAACCTGAAAAACATCATCGACGCTACCAACGCCCAGACCAAGAAACTCGAAGACGAGCTGGAGCAGAACAAGGCCGGCAAGTAGCTGCTTTTGAGCGCTGCCCGAGCAGTTAGGGTAACATGCACGTGTCATCCTGAGCGGAGCAACGAAGTTGCGAAGTCGAAGGATCCAGCACAGAATAAGTAGGCGTCAGGAGAAATTCTCCTGGCGCTTTTTCAAAACGGTGCTATGAATATGACGGCGTTTTTGTGCATTGCACTGTATTCAAAGTGTATTCGAAATTATTTATTTTGCAAAAAAATGATAAGAAACTTATTTAATTGTTTAAAAACCAAATTTTTGTATCAAAAACTATTGACTTTCCCGCTATGGCTACATAGATTTAACAGTATGGAATCCATTTTAAGGTATCAAGACTTTCGGCAGTATCTTCAGGATTTTTATGACTGGAAAAAGCGCACATCGGCATTCTCGTGGCGAGACTATTCAAAAATGGCAGGGTTTGCCTCGCCGGTGTTCATGAAACAAGTTTGCGAGGGTAAGGCAAACCTCGGGAAAAAAGCGACCGTCAAGGTGGCGGATGCCTTCAATTTTGTCGGCATGGAACGGGATTACTTCTTCAATATGGTGACCTATGCACAGGCAAAGAACGATGAAAAAAGACGCTACGCCTATGCCGAGATGCAGTCCATCGCCAATGCAAACAAGGTGAACCTTGTCGGTGCAGAGGCGTATAAGTATTACGATTCTTGGGTCCATCCGGTGGTACGCGAGCTTGCCCCTGCCATGCCGGGGGCAATGCCAAAGGAGATTGCGAACAAGTGCGTTAACGAAGTTTCTGCCAGGGAAATTGTGGACTCGATCAAGTTTCAGGTTGATTCGGGATTCCTCAAGAGGGTAGGAGACAGCACATATGCGCAGACGGACAAGTTGATTGCTGGTGACACACAGTCGATTTCCCTGGCAGTGCGCTCCATGAACAGGCAAATGGCAAGTTTTGCCGTTGATGCCATTGACCGTTTTTCGGCGGAGGAACGCTTTATATCGGGAATCACCATGGGAGTGTCAAACGATGCCTATGGCAAGATTGTGGAAGTCCTGCGAAAATGTCGCGAACAGGTTCAGGATATCATTTTGAAAGACGACAAGGTGGAACGGGTGCTGCGGCTGAACCTGCAGTTGTTTCCGCTGACACAGAAATTGGATGGGAGTGAAAATGAAAAATAGGGTACTTGGAAAAATTCTTGTGGCTCTTTTTTCGGGGTCGCTCTTTTGGGGAGTTGCCGCCTGCTCTGAAAAAAATACGGCTGGCGGTACTATAGATGACAACGCAGTTGCAGATTATTCTGCCGACGAAAAGGCGATTATGGAAAGCGAGGTGGATTCCATCCAGATTTTTGCCGATGTTATGCCTGCCGATATCGGTGACTATGCAATGGATTCGACAGACTTTTGGTACGAGGTCACATTTTCCGGTGTGGGCGAGGAATATTTCTCTATCGAAGAAAACGACCCCTTCTTTTATTGCTATGTCCGAATATACCACATGGATTTTGGGGTGCAAATCTTAAAAAGTATAATGAACGTTAGTGAATTTATGCAGACCTTTTACCTGACTGCAAGTGAGGATGGCGTTGTTTACCACACGAAACTGGACAACGACTACTATGATGTAGCGGGTTGTGAAAAGGACCTCTCGGATTTTGAGCAGGCCTGCAAAAGCGAGGGCGGAACATTGCACCGCCATAAGGCCGAATGTAGTGAAAAGAGCCTACATCTGACATGTTCAACATCCGTAGGGCATCTGTCGGATAATGTAGAGGACATTTTGGATACGCGTGCTCAAACAATGAAAAAACTGTGCATGGAGGATAAGTAAAATGAAGAAGATGTTACTTGGTGTTGTGCTCGCTTTTTCATGTCTGTTATTCTCCTGTAATGACAATAGTTCCAGCGGTCCCGACAAAAGAGAGAGTGTCGGAATAGAAGTTCCCTGTAATGCTGAAAATGAGGGCGAAGTAGTCAACCCCGCCGACAGCGACAGGGAATATGTCTGTAAAAACAGTTCGTGGAATGTTGTTGACTCCTCTCGTCATTGCGAGGACTGTAAGAACGAAGCAATCTCTACTAGCAGTTCTTCTTCCTCTAATAACGACGTCATTCTGAGTGTAAGCGATAAATCTAGTAGTAGTATCACTACGACTGAATCGAAGCAATCTAGTTCTGAGCAATCTATAGAATCTAGCAACAATAATGTTGGTGTTTCTTCCTCTTCTGTTGAAACGACAGAGGACGAATCCTCAAGTTCAGAAGAAACGGAAGAATCGAGCAGTAGCGAGGAAACATCGATGTTCCTTTGTGATGACGGCGTGACTTATGTCCTTGACTTGGCAAATTGTGAAGTTGAATCTTCAAGTTCAGAGGATGCCGGGGAATCAAGCAGTAGTGAGGAAGTTGAAGAGGATTCTTCGTCCAGCGAAGAAAGCCTGCCTGAAAGTTCGTCAATGGACAGTGAATCGTCAAGTTCAGAAATTGCCTCATCAAGTTCTGAAAAAATTCCATCGAAAATTTATGATTGCGGTATCTACGATTGCATCACCACAAAGTATCTAAACCCGGACGTTGAATATGGCGAATATTTAGATTCTCGCGATAATCAAGTATATAGGACTGTGCAAATTGGAGAGCAAACTTGGATGGCCCAGAATCTAAATTACGCTTCCAATGAAAGTCGTTGTTTTTCAGATGCTTTAGATAGATGTGCCATTGTGGGTCGATTGTATCATTGGGCTGACGCAATTAGAGTTTGTCCAGAAGGATGGCATTTACCTGATACAACAGAATATAATACTTTAGTTGATTTTGTTACAAAAGACAAACCAGACTATTCAGCAATGAATAGTTTAAGTTCTAAATCTACCAAAAACAGTGAGTTCAAAGGGTATGATTTCTTCGGTTTTAGTATCATACATGGATCGGGATTTTACTGGTACTCAGAAGGGATATATGATACAGGAGCATTGTTTAGAGCTTATTCATATTTTTGGACAGCTTCGGAGTCTAATAGAATAGATCGTCCCGCGGAGAATTATGCTCGTATAAGAAGCACTTATAGTGCTGCATTTTCAAAACCCACTGAACCCAAGGTCAATGCTTATTCAGTTCGTTGTATAAAGAATTAATTATTTATCCAAAGGAATAGAATATGACAGATGTTAATCAAGTTGGTGATTTGGAAAATGATGTCGCCATGACTACTGATAGCACAGCAAGTCTTGCAAAATCTTTCGGAAGGGGATAGGTATATAATTTGCTAAATAATTTATTTGTTCTGCCTATATTTTCACAGCAAAATCATGAAAAATGGTCAAAGCAGTTTTATGAAAAAAGGTATGAGAGTAAAACTACTGGTAAAGAAATTGGTCTTTTAATGAAACTTATTAAATCAATAGCCCCTATCATGGGAACCCTATGCTTATTGGCTTGCGATCCGGCACCAGAAGCTGCGCATCTTAGATGTGGCTTGCATTTAAGTTTTGACATGCCTAAAGGTGTTGATTCAATTCATGTGGTAATCTATAAAAATGATTCTATCCAATATGTTTTTAAAGATACTATTCCATGTTCGAAATGTCGTGATAATCAAGTGTGGGTAGTTAAAGACGATAGTGATTTAAAAAATGTGTGGGGTTTTGGTGAATATTTAATCCAAGAAATAGCGTATTGCAAAGAAAAAAAAGCTGTATTTTCTCCGATTTTACTGGATTTAAAAGAAAATTTCGTAGCAAGCATAAATGTTCTATATATTGATGACCATGATGACATGTATTCTCCATTTATTCCAATATTAGATAATTGTGGTATAGATTCCACGTACCAGATACATATAACAAACAATGATAATTGTTTTTAATAATAAGGATTGTGAGATGTTTTGTTCTGTTTGACTTGAAAACAGGAACTGTTGGCCATCAAGATGTAGGCCAGGCGAAATATATGCCCTATATGCCAACACTGGAAGAGTTGAATAAAGAAATTGAACGTCAGAAAGAAATCTTTGCCGAGCAAAATGATTCTTGATTATACAGAAAGGGCTAAAATCGGCAAATTTTCAGCAAAGTGCTGAAAAAATTAAAACATCGCGTCCAAAATGACAACCACTGCCTGTCAGCTTTTTTTCTACATTTGGGCCGAATAGAACAAACAAAAGGAACGCTATGCCAGCTTTTGATCCGAATGCGAAAAAGATGCTGATTTCGGGAAACGAGGCCATCTCGCTTTCCATGCGCCACTGCAACGTGCAGTTTGCCGCGGGCTACCCGGGCACCCCCTCTACCGAAATCCTTGAGGACTATTCTGAACTCGGCGGGTATGCCCAGTGGGCCCCGAACGAGAAGGTCGCCGCCGAAGTGGCCCTGGGTGCAGCCTTTGGCCATGCACGCAGCGTGGTCACCATGAAGATGGTGGGCCTCAACGTGGCAAGCGACGTGCTCTACACCGCGACCTACACGGGCGTGGATGGCGGCATGGTGTGGATTGTTGCTGATGACCCGGGCCAGGGCAGTTCCCAGAACGAACAGGATACCCGTAACCACGCGAAGGCTTCCGTTTGCCCGATGTTCGAGCCCAGCAACTCGCAGGAAGCCTACGACTTCTTCCGCATAGCCATGCAGACCAGCGAAAAGTTCAAGATTCCCGTCATTCTCCGCATGACGACCCGTGTGGACCACTCCAAGTCCATCGTCGTCCCGAAAGAAGAACTCCCGGCGATGGTGCCGAACTTCGAACGCAACATCGCCCAGCACGTGATGGTGCCCGGCTTCAGTAAGCCCGCGGGCCGCAAGCTCCGTGCCAAGATGGACGAGATGGAAGCCTGGAACGTGGCCGAAGGCCCGAACAAGGTGGAAATGCGCAGTGCCGACATGGGTATCATCACGAGCGGCATCAGCTACCACCATGTGCGTGAAGCTGCCCCGGAAGCAAGTATCCTCAAGCTCGGCATGACCTACCCGCTGCCGATGCAGCTCATCAAGGATTTTGCTGGTAAGTTCGAAGGCAAGCGCTTGCTCGTGATCGAAGAAAACGACCCGTGGCTCGCCGAGAACATCAAGGCCGCGGGCATCCAGTGCGAAAGCAAGTACGACCCGATTTTCCGCTTCGGCGAACTGGACGTGAACCGCGTGCGCCGCATTATCGCTGGCGACAAGAATCCGGACCCGGTTCCGGTGAAGGGCAAGCCGCCTATGCTCTGCCCGGGCTGCCCGCACCGCAGCTCTTTCGCCGTCTTGAAGGAACTCGACTGCATCGTCTCCGGCGACATCGGCTGCTACACGCTCGCCGCTCTCCCGCCCATCAGTGCGATGGACTACATGATTGACATGGGTGCCGCTATCGGCATGGGTATTGGCCTCCGTAACGTGCTCCCGCGGGAACAGGCCAAGAAGGTCGTCTCCGTGATTGGCGACTCCACCTTCGTGCACAGCGGCATTACCGGCCTCGTGGAAGCGGGCTACAACCGCCCCGACACCGGCCACGTGGTTATCATTCTCGACAACAGCATCACCGCCATGACGGGCCAGCAGGAACACCCGGGTACGGGCCGCCATCTGGACCACAGCCCGGCCTACAAGCTGGATTACGGCGCCATCGCTAAGACCGCCGGTTTCGACAACGTCTACGAAGTGAACCAGGTCAAGGAACCCGAGGAATTCAAGCGCCTCGTCAAAGAAGCCCTCGAGAAGGACGAACTCACGCTCATCGTGGCGAAGAGCCCCTGCATTCTCGCCCTCAAGAGTATCCTCGCCTGGGACAAGGCCAACAAGGAAAAGGCGGAAAAGGCTCTCGCCGAGTCCGAAGCCGCCGCAAAGAAAAACGGCAATTTTTAGGAGAAATTTTTATGAGCGTAGTTAACGTGAAATTTGCCGGCCTCGGTGGCACAGGCGTTATCAAGGCCAGCGATGTGATGGCGGAACTCGTGTTCGAACAGGGTTACGACGTGAAGAAGGCCGAAGTGCACGGCATGAGCCAGCGCGGCGGTTCCATTGCTTCTGACGTCCGCTTCGCGAAGGGCGAAGAGGTGCAGTCCCCGATGATCCCGACGGGCGAGGCCGACTACCTGGTGGTATTCGACGAGACGCAGGTCGTGGTGAACGAGGCTTTCCTCAAGCAGGGCGGCGTGCTCCTCACTCCGGCGGACATCGATGTCTCGAAGCTCGAGAACGTGAAGGCCCTGAACGTCGCGATGCTCGGCAAGCTCAGCAAGCATTTCGACTTCACCGTGGACCAGTGGACGGTCGCTTTGAACAAGCTCTTCGCCGAAAAGTTCCACGAGGGCAACAAGAAGGCCTTCATGCTCGGCCGCGAAGGGTAATTGCCAGCTGTCATCCTGGAGGGTTCGCAGAACCCGATAGGATCCAGTAAAAACCTTGTATTACGATGTCACCCCGGCCACGGTGTCGGGGTCATTTTTCTAGCTTGGTTTCTATTATATCGTTGAAGACGGTTCCGTATGAAGTTGTTGGGTTGCATTTTCAAGAAATTGGGAGGCGCTTTCGCCCCCTTTCAGAAACTTGTCCTGATATCCCTGGCGGTGTGGGTGGTCCACATCGTCTTGCGGGTCCTGTTGTTGTTCCGCAGCAACCCCTACGGATTCCCCTTCGTAAGTAAGCCGGACTGGTTCATCTTCCATGCGGTCTGTATCGACTTCATGTGGATTGTGAATGCTCTGGTGGTGTTTGTTGCCTTGGGAGCGTTGGTCGCACTTCTCGTCTCCAAAATCAAACCGGACTTGAAACCCGTAGTTGGTCAGAAAGTTGCGAAAGTCACCGCTGTTCTTTATGCCGTATTCCACAGCGCAATCTTGCTGCTCACCCTTCTGGACAACGAGACCCAGCGTTTTTTGGGCGGGCACTTGACCTTCGGGCTGGTGGATACCTACAAGGACACTTCGTCCATCATCGTGTTCTACGACTACGTGGCCAACGATTTGTCGGTGCCTTACCTGCAGTTCGTGGTGCTCCTGCTGATGTTGCCTGCGGCTTACGGCCTGTACCGCCTGTTCTGCAAGTGGTATCGCCCTCGCACTGTCGGCACAGACAGTTCCTGCGAAAGCCACTTCTACGTGAAAAAGTCCGTCATCGCCATGCTGGTGTTCTACGTCGCCTCTTACCTGTTCGTTTACTTTATCTGGACAGGCAACGCCCGCATGACAAAGCTCCGTCCGGTGGTGTCGCTGATTTATCGGGACCTGTTCGAATCCAAGACGGCACAGGGACTTTCCGAAGCGGACCTGTCCACCTACCGCATGGCTTACCAGAACCTTTGGCAAAAGGTGGAAGGGGATTCCCTTTGGCAGTTTGTGGATAGCGACGCAGGCAACCACCTGCCCCTTTACCGCGAACCGACCCAGTCCCTGCTCCAGAGCGAAAAACTGGCAGCCCAGCGGGAAATGCGGCCCAATTTCATTTTGGTGTTGATGGAATCCCAGCGGGGCTTCAACACGGGCTACATGAACCCGCAAATCCAGCCGTCGCCTACGCCCTTTATGGATTCCCTAGCGGCGCATTCCCACGTGTGGATGCGCATGCATACCAGCGGCGTGCCCACTACCGGCGGCGTACTCTCTACCCATATCGGCATCCCGCATCATTCCCGCCTGGCACAGGCCACCGACCTTGCCCACGTGACGCTCCCCAGCTTTGTCTCCGTATTGACCGAAAACGGTTACAGCACCCACTACATGTCCGCCGCCGACCCCGCTTGGGACAATCTGGGCGTCTGGATGTCCAAGTGGTACACGCAGCAGCATTACAACCGCGAGCGTGAAGACGACTCCACCTTCATGGACAACGCTATCGAATATGTGCGTGACACGTTGGCCAAGAGCGGAAAGCCCTTCTTGGCCACTCTCATGACCCGCTCCAACCATTACCCCTTCAACTTTGCGGCGGGCATGACCGACGAAGAAAAGAACCGCCCTCTGCAGGAGCGCATCAATGTGACCATGGGCTATGCCGACCGGCAACTGGCCCGGTTCATCCGTGCGGTAGAAAACGAGGAATGGTACAAGAATACCTACGTGATTGTCATGGCGGACCACGGATTCCCTCTGGGCGAAAACGGCGTTTCTACCATGAACGGCGGCGGTTTTTCCAACGTGAGCTGGATTCCCTTCATGATTCACGGCGAAGGCTTGGACGCTACCCGCGATACCACCACGGCGGCCCAAATCGACATCGCCCCTACGGTGCTTGAACTGGCGGGCTTTGCCGTACCCAACATATTCATGGGCCATAATTTGCTGAGAGGCGGCACCGTTCATACCATCTCTAGTGATACTGCTCAGGCCAACATTGACGGCACGGTTCAATTGGGCCTTTCCCTGGGGGCTTACTCCGGTTACTCCGCCATCGGTCTCGAAGGCTACCGCTTTGTGGCCAAGTACCCCTCCTTCGACGAAACCTACCTCTTCGCCGACAGCGACACCCGCCAGGAACACGAACTCCTTGCAGGCGGTTCCGCCCCTTCGGACGGTGTACAAAAAGAGGGCGCCTACCTGAAGGCCACCCTCGATACTCTGATCAAGATTTCGGACTACAGCCTTGAAAAGGGACTGTAGTGTGATAATCGTCACGATTCGTTCCGTTTGTTAACAAAACTAAACTTTTGTTTTCCATACGAACCGATTTTTTTACATACAATTGCTGAAAAAAGGCTAATAAAAGATTATTTTATGGGTTGAAGTTAAGAGGGGCATTTTGTGCCCTGGGAGATTTTTATGTCTATAAAAACCAAAGTATTCGGTTTAGTGGTGCTGGCATCTGCTATGGCTTTTGCTGGCCCCGTAAGCCATTTTGGCAGGTTGGTGGCTTGCGGCAAGAACATATGCGGTGAAAAGACTGGTACAAGTACGCCTATACAGGTTAAAGGTCCTAGTTTGTATTGGTCAACGGGTTCGCCTTCGGCAATGTATTCTCCAATAGCGGTAGATTGGTTCGTTACCAACTTCAATATTGGTGTCATTCGTATTCCTATGGCGATTAAGTACTATAGGGAGAACCAGGAACCTATTTCAGTGACAGATGGCAACCCGGATCCGGTGAGCAGCTTCGGTTATTTGTCTAAGGATGCTGGAACGGCAGGTGCAAATAAGGCTGCCCAGAAATCGCTTATCAAATCCATTGTGGATCAGGCGATTGTAGACGATATCTATGTCATTGTAGACTGGCATTCCCATAATGCTCAGAATGAGACCTCCGATGCCGCAAATTTCTTCAAAGAAATGGCGACGGAATACAAGGATGTCCCCAACCTCATTTGGGAAATATACAACGAACCCGTTTCTGCGAGTGCCGATCAGATTCATAGCTATGCACAGCAGGTGACAGCGGCCATTCGTGGCACGGGCAACAAGAATCTTGTGATAGTGGGTTCCAGTTTTTATTCCTCCCAGCCCAATAACCAAGCTGCGAAAGGCCTGCACAATACCTACGAAAACATAGCATATACGTTGCATTTTTATGCTGCCGCAAATCATGGTGGCTATAAAAGCAACTTGCCAAGCAATGCTCCCACTTTTATCACGGAATGGGGCGCAACAGAAGCCAGTGGCGATGGCAATGTTAGCAATTCCTCGGATTGGATTAGTTGGATGAATTCCAACAAACTGAGCGGTTGTATGTGGTTTGCTGGGAACTCCTCAGAAAAATCGGCAATGTTTCCTGCTTCTGCCAACCCCACAAATCTAGACAACTACAAGAGCAACTTTAATGGAACGAGCACGACAGCAGGTGTCTTTAATTCCTTCATGAGCTCCGGTTGGACTACTTTTGTTCCCAGCTCGCATCCTTTTGGAAAGACTATCGAGTACTCTTTGGCCGAAGGCAAGAGTGCGACGCTTTCATCAGAATTGGGAATCAGGGGTACGATTACGGGTGTAGAAACGGCTTACGGAAAGGCTACTTTCACGGGGAACTCCATCACGTATCAGTCTCCGGATTTTGGCTCTCCTGAGCGCATCGATTTGATATATAAAGTAAAAAGTGGTGATGTTGAAATTCAAGAAAAAATTCTTATTAAGATTACCAACCGAAAGCCCATTGTGAAGGACACTGTTCTTTCTGTAAGTCATAAGACTGTAACTAAGTTGACTCTCTTGAAGTTGGGAGTTTCAAATCCTGGTTCAGGTGGTACCAACGCCTTGAAGCTTGAAAGTGCCACGGCGTCTGCTGGAACTGTTAGTATTTCTGGGGACACTCTTATTTATCAACCTGCAGGCCCGGGACAGGCCTTTGTGGAGTATAAGGTTTCCAATGTCAACGGAACATCTGCTGCGTTGTTGACCCTGAATTGCGAGAACCAGGCTCCTACAATATACGCAAGTACAAATATGACGATTGAAAATACGGCTCAGGCTGTTCTCAGCATGCATCGCGTACGTGGAAAAGATGCCGATGGGGATTCCATTTGGTTTAAGGCTTATACTAAGGGTCAGTTCCCGGGAACCTTGACATTGAATGCTACAGGTGACACCTTGATTTATACGCCCGAACCTAATCGAATAGGAACCGTTACGGTGTTGGCCGTTATTACGGATGGTACGTACGATTCCAAAATTGGAACGGTGACCATAAAGGTGACTGGTTCTGGTGCAAGTTTTGACGGCACAATACCGGTACCCACGGACATTGAAGGTTATGTCGCTCCAGAAGGAATCGTAGTTTCTGAATCTAGGAAGGTTAAAGCGGCCGACTTTTCGATAAAAAATAGTCAGGTCATGATGTCTTTGCCTCAAACTTCCAAGATTTCACTGGAAATCTTCAATACTAAAGGACGTAAGGTTGGGACTGTGTTTAGTGGGACACTATCAGCAGGATCGCATGTTTTGAACATGGATAGAGGTAATTTGCCCAAGGGTGTTTATGTCATCAGGGCTCGTTACGGAAGTCAGGTGAAATCGGTTCGATTTATCAATCGGTAATCCTCTAGGTGAAATTGAATAGTGAAGGCTTCTCTGCGAGAAGCCTTCTTTATATTATGTTTTCGGCATGTTTCGCAATGAGGCAATGTATGTTTTTTGCTTGATGGGCAATCCCATTATGTTTGGTTAATCACTTGGCATGCCGTCATTTAAAAAAGGGAGGCCTGATATTCAGGCCTCCCTTTTTTTGAGTAAGCAGCGTAAGAGGCTTACCCCTCAGATGATGTATCTTCAGTTTTTTCTTCGGAGTCTTCCGTTTTCTCTTCGGTTCCACTATCGGTTGTTTCTTCTGTCTTGGTTTCTTCTACGACCTTGTCTGGGATAATAATCTTTGCAAGTCCTGTGGTGTCCGCGCCCAAGGCTGCGACCACGGGTACTTCCCAAATGCCTGTGCTTTTCTTATAGACTTCAAATCCCCCGACGGACGTAAATGCCCAATATTGCCAACTCATATTCATGGAATCGGCGGCAGCTACGACATACTTGGTCCAAAGGGCCTTTGAAGCGACGTTGTTGCAGGTGGATACACCGAATTCACCGATAGTTATGGGAATTCCCTCGGGGTTCACGGCAGGGAACCTGTCGTTGGCGAATTGCCGCATGTTCGCGAAATCGCTGGTTATTTTTTCTTTGTTGGCGCGAGTATCTTCCCAAATGACCGGGTTGGAAACGTCACATTTAGAATTGTGTCCTTGGTGCGTGAAACTCTGGGGTTCATAGTAATGGATGTCAATGATGATGTTTCCGTCTTCAGGAAGCTCTAGCTTTTTTATTCCGTTAATGCCACCCCACGGGTAGGTGTTGTAGACAAGAGTTCTACCGGGGTTGGTGGCGCGGATAATGGGGTAGGTCCTTTTGATCATCTCGTTGTGGATTTCCGCCGATACCCCGTATACGGGCTCGTTAAACAATTCGAACAGGAGGAAATCGTTGTCGTAATCCTTGAACTCCCTAGAAATTTGGGCCCAGATTGAATCTACTCGGGCAAGGTTTTTTTCAAGGTTTTCGGAGTTGACGCTACCACTGGAATTATTGCAGCTGCTCTTCCTCTGATTGTAGGTCTTGCTATTGCAGGCTTCGTCAGTATAGACCAGGTCGTAAATGAAGGAGTCGTGGTGATGCATATTCATCATAACTCGCATTTTGTTGTCCTTGAAAAAGCCAAGGACCTCTTTGATGCGAGCGATATAGCTTGGTTCTATAGTGTACGGGGGTTCTTTGGATGTCGCCTCGTCCCAGCGCACTGGCAAACGCGCGGTCTGGAAGCCCATTTTGGCTACGTAGTCCACTTGGGCTTTTTCTACGGGACCAGCTCCCCAGCAGGTCTCGCAGGTGGCATCGAACGTGTTGCCAAAGTTGATACCTTTGCCAAGTTTTTTGTTCATGGCAACAGCCTTGGAGTAATCTATAGGCTTGACCACGGGTACCGGTTCGGCACTCGAAGACTCAACGCTGCTAGATGAATCGCCCTTTTGGGGTCCGATGATGTTGCCGTTGGAATCGGAGTCTCCGCACCCTGTGAAGATGCCGGCTAAACCGAAGAAGAATGTAAAATAAAGGACATGTTTGTTCATAGTATGAAAATAGATAAAAATGGGAAAAACGTGAAAAACGGACAAAATATATGTGTTTACACTTGTATAAGGGATAATTTTAAAAAAAAAGAGATTTTTTTGAAAAAAGAGGTATATTTAGGTTCGGTATACCGACTTTTTGTTTCAAATTGGAGTTTCTATGAGAATTCCTTATCTGCTGGGAGTAACGTTACTGTCCGTGGCGACGGTTTCGTTTGCTGCCTTTAGTGATTATCGTGATAGAGATGCCTCTCGTTTTGTGAAAAAAGAGGTGAAACCTTTCCATAGTGACGCGGATGTTGTTTCTGTGGTCATGCGCGAAGGCATTCCCCGTGGTGGTGGATACACATATCAGTATCCCCGAGAAAACCCAGAACCGTTAATGACGGATGTGGCTGGGGCTAAAGAGGGTGACTTGGCCATGGAGATCGAGCTGATTGCCGACGATTATTCCGGTGTGGCCATTTGCGTTGCGGGCTCTGTGGATTTGACGCCATATTTGGAGGAAGGTGTCCTCGAGTTCTGGATTAAAGGTGCCAAGGGCGAAGAAAACGCTCTGTTTGTGCTGGTTGACGATGGCGTCAAGAGCAATGGCGAGTCTTTGCAGGTCAAGCTCCGTTCTAAGAGTTTTGGCGAAATCACTACGGAATGGAAACATTTCAGTATACCCCTTAAAAGTTTTGGTATGACCGGTCTATACTGGGATGCCAAGAATACCCGCGATGTGATGCTTCCGTTTGCTTGGAGCAATTTCAAGGGTTTCCGTCTAGAAGTGCGTAAGGGCGAGAACGAATCCTTCAAGGTGTGGATGGATGATATCGTCATCAAGAAGTATGGCGAGGCATATAAAGGTCCCAGCGGTTATCCCTTCCGCAACGAGCTGTGATGAGGTTTTTTATGCGTAAACACTTGAAATCTTTTTCTTTGATTGCTTTTGGTCTAGCCGCGACAGCTTCTTGGGCAGCTCCAATGACTGCTGCAAAACTGGATTCCTTGAACGAAAGGTTAGATTCTCTTGAAGCCTATGCTGGTTCTACGGTTGTAGGTAAGGATGATAATCCCGTGGCTGTGTCCGGAGATATTGCAATTCGATTCAAGAATTTTGACTACTACGAATATTCTGATTTGCAGAAGGATGACCGGGTAAGAACCAAGGTCGAAGCGGCCGCGACAGTGGGTGTCGTGGTATCTCCGGCATCTTACTTGACGGTCTTTACAAACCTGTATTTACCCTTTGACTTTTCGGGATATTTCGAGAATTCTAAAGCGTCTTCGCCTAACGAAGGTCCCTTCAACAACAGCGAACGTGTTTTGTACCTGCATTCTTCGGATTACTACGGATTGAGAATTTCCGAAAATATGCTAGCAGGTGTGGATATGCGTACCGGAAGCTTCGGCGCAACCCTTCTTGCTGGTGGTGTTATATGGAAAAGCGCGAGCCCCCTGACCATGTGGGAACGCGAAACCATGCCCCGCTTCCTCTCCCAGTATGAACTGTTCGAAGATGAAAAGGTGGTAAGCACTTATTACAAGGAGAAAGCCTTTAAGCCTGTTAAGGAAGGTGGCCGCGCATTCTGGACCAACCGTTCTTTTGGCGGTCTTTTCCTTGACATTCATACCCTGCCTTGGAACATGAAGGCCCAAGCGATGTTGTCTCAACCCATGGACATGGATATTGGTGCTCGTGACGGTCTGCGTATGTTGGGTTCCCAGGTTGGCGAACTTGAAATGACTGGTACATACGACTTCCGTGGACAGGTGGTTCATGGACGCTTGGCCAAAGAAAAGATCAAATTCCTGGATGCGGACATGACCCTCGGTGGAAACTATATGGGGGTAATCTACGAAAAGGATCAGATTTATGAACCGGATTACCAGATCAACCCTGTTGTTATGGATGGTGACGGTAACCCTGCAATTTCGGACTACCATGTAGCTTCCATTGATATTAAGGGTAACCTGACTCCCAAGTTTTACCTGATGATGGATGTGGCTCTTAGCTGGGATGATTCTACGGTATTTAAGGATGCTTCCGAAGAACTCAAGGAAGTTGGATCTAGCCAGAAGTACGAAAAGGAATACACCAGAACTGGATCTTCGTCTCCAGCCGTGGGCGTTTACGTCAAGGCCCAGGACAAGCACTGGATTCCTATCACTATGGAAGGCGTTTATTTTGCCAAGGATTTCTTCTCTCCTTACGGTATGACAGATCCTTCCCGTTTCCGTTCTTGGCGTCAAGATGAATGGTATGTTGGCGCGGGAACTTTCCGCTATGGTCCGAACATGATGGGCGCAAACTTTAAGTTGGAGCCTGATTTCAACAGAGGCCGTGCCCACGTGCAGTATGGTATCCACAGGCAGGTGGAAAAGGGCGACGACGTCATCAACTACAAGTACAATTTAAACGGCCGCGCTATGTGGGAATCCACAAACTCTTGGACCCGTCACAAATCCCTGTTTAATTCTGACTCCGGTAATGCTCGTGGTCGTCAATTGTCTCGAATTGGCGGTGGCAGGGGACAATCCCGCTTAGAGAATCAGGAAGGCGGTGTTCGCGGTGGAACTTGGGAACTGTGGGACGGCTTTGTTCCTTATGCATCCTTAGCAGATGTAAAGGCTGGCAATATTCCTCAGCATGCTAAATGGAACTCTACCTTGGCCTTGGATTTGGGATACGATATTGGACATTGGTTCAATACGGATCGTAATGTCATGCTGCAACTCTACACGGCTCTGTCTGGCGTTTCTACCACCTTCTCTCCGCTGGGATATAGCGAGGAACAAGATGACATGTTGATGGTCAACTGGTATGTTCAGTCTGAACCTGCTGTGGCGATTACTCCGACGCTTCATGCAGTGCTGACACTTGGCTTTGAAACGTTCCGCGCCCAAGACGCCTACATCCTACGTAACGTGTCTTCTGCATTGACTAGTACTTCTGGTCCTTATCAGGCTCCCTATAACACTGGTGGAACTTACTACGAAAAGGCTCCTATCAATGTCTTGCAGACCGCTATCGGCCTGGGTTTCGACTGGGACTTTTCGGATAGAGCTGGCCTCCACTTCCGTTACAGGTGGATGACCAATAGCGATGAAACTGCTCCCGAGAATGATTGGAAAGCCCATTATGTTCAAGCTGAAACGAAGATTTGGTTCTAAGGAGGCTTGATATATGAAGAAGATTTATCAAATGAATACCGAAAGAGGTTTGAAAATGTTGCGTTTTACAGGAACTATTTTGTTGTCGGCTGTGGCGTTTGCCGCTGCATCCGTAAACGCGACAAATGCAGCTAAGATTGATAGCACCATTGAGTCTATAGAATCCAAAAAAGGTGTGGATATTGGCGGAACCGTGAGAGCGGTTTATAACAATTCCCATCTTAGTTCGGATCAAGATGTCAATGCATACAATGTCATGTCCGATAGAGAAGTGATGGAATTTGTCCAGATGGATTTGGACTTTGGATTCCGTCCTTGGGATAATGTCCGTGTAAATGCCAAGATGCGAACCTTTGCTGGCATGCAGGATTACTTTGCCGCTTCGGCGACTTCTGTTACTTTCCCTTGGCTCAATGTAGAGGGCAATGTAGGAGAATCTTTCTATTGGGTTGTGGGTGATTTCCGCAGTCAAATTTCTCCTCTGACAGTTTACGCTCCTGGTGTCGATATCATGTACGAACCCATGATATTTGCCCGAAACAAGGAAATCGCTCGTGGAGACGCGATGCTTGAAGGAAATCAGCGGAATTTGCAGGGTGTGAACTTGCAGTTCCGCAGGGGCTTGGGCGAAACTCTCGGTGAAATTCGCGCCGAAGCTTTTGCTGCAAGACTCCGCCGAGGTGAATACTTAGATTTCTCCGGTTATGAGGGTAACCTTTTGCCAAACGAAGGAATTCCTGGTGCGAGTCAGGCCGGTAACTACGACAAGTATGCTATTAATGGGAATTTGGAATGGTTCCCCATGAATCGTAACTTGATGGTGGCTGGAACTTATTTGTGGATTGTGGACGATGAAAATTCCATTAATCGTAGTTACTTCTTTGATCAGCAAAACCAAATCTTCAACTACCTGCCGACCAATTACCTGGATTCGCTCCCGCAGAACACGAAGGTGGTGTCTGGCCGCTTTGGTGGTGATGTAGCTGGTTTTTTGGGAAATAAAAACTTGATTCTTGACTTGACTGGAGAAGTGGCTATGTCCATGGACGAAGTATACAAGTATCAAGAAAATGGCACTAACGAAGAGGGTGTTGTTCTTTACAAGCCGGTCAAGGAAGATGACAAGGGCATGGCTGCTAATGTTGAACTCCAGGCTGGATATAAGACTGATTTGTGGAACGCAAGAATCAATGCGGCGTATATTTATAACGATTCCTCTTGGTACAACAATATGGCACAATCGCCTTCGTTCGTGGCTCGCCGTATTTTGAACACTGATAAAGACGGTAACTTGACCAAGTATGGAACCTACGCTCCGCTTTATTCTTCTTTCGACGCCATGTACTACTTTACGCCGAGACACTCTCCGTTGTCTTCGTCGTTGGCAAACGCATCTCCGCTGAACAATAAGTTCCAGAAAGAACAAAACAAAAGTTATAATATTGCCCCGTACAGCAAGACTTCTTACACAACAGCGGTGTTCACTCGCAATGAATTAGCTTTGTTGGATGAACTTTCTGACCCCGCTCTGCAGATGGCCTTGCCCAATGGTCTTGCGACTACAAACCGCACTGGAGCAAAGGTTAACCTTGTGGCCGGGTTCGGAAAAGACAACGCCATTGAGGCTCAGGGTCTATTTGTTATGCAAGAACAGGTTAAGTCAATCCTCCCTTCTGGCGAAAAAGCCAAGTACACCGAAATGGGTGGTGGTGCCAAGGTGGATGTGTTGAAACTGCTTGGATTTAATACGATTCTGGAACTGAGCGGTAGCTACAAATATTCTACCAAAGAAATTGACAAGGCTAGCATGAATTCTGACTTCATTAATGGAGGGCTTTATTGGCGCTATTTTAAACGGTTTGGCGTTTCTGCTGGTTTCCAGATGATTCGGACCAATATCAATTCTGGAATGGCCAACTTTGAACAGGCTATGACATCCAATTTGAATGTATCTGTTGCCCCGATTATGCAGGGTCGTCAGATGCAATGGATGGTTGGTCTAGACTACACGTTGGCGCCCCACGCATGGTTGTCCATGAACTATGGGCAGATTTCTGTTGAGAACAAGTATCGCACCAGAGGCTTGACCCTTGGCGAAACCAATGTTCCTGATTACATAGCTGCTTTGCCCGATAATGATGGCGCTTCTAAGATTACTCATGAATTTACACAGAGCATCATTGATGCACGAATCAATATTGAATTTTAAAAGAGGCTGAGATTATGAACTTGAAAACGAAAATTTTTAATTACTCGTTGCTGGTATCCTGCTTGGCTGCAGCCTCGGCCTTTGCTCAAGAATCGTCTGATTCTCTTTCGGTTGAGCAGAAGCAAGAAAGCTTTTTGGAGAAACTCGAAGACATTCAGCGCAATGTGCTGGGATTCTCCATTGGTGGAAACGTGAGGGCTGGTTATATACGGTCTACAGTGGATTCTGACGCTCTTTTAGACGATTCCCAGACCGCCGAGGCCCAGGCTTATACCCACGCAAATCTGTTGTTCTCCATTCGTCCGAGTAAAGAGACGCAGGCCAAGTTTGGCATTCGTATTCACGAGGACTGGGACAATGCTCACAGGCAAGGAAACAATGTTCCCTTGATAGATTGGTGGTCTTACGATGGGCTCATCCTTAACCGTCATGTGGATTTCAATTTGGGAACCATGCGTGTGGGATATACGCCTCTCACAATTTACCAGCCGGAACCGGATTATATCATGGAACCGGAAATATTCCGTGAGCGTCGTGAAACCGTTATGGAAGAACGTAGTCTTGACGGCTCTGATCGTCGTTTGATGCAGGGCTTAAATGCTACTTACCGTTCTGGCAAGATGGGTGTACTGGATGATATCTATGTTCAGGGAACTCTTGCTCGTTTGAGGAATAACGGTAAGAAAGCTGACCAGCTGTTCTTCGATTTCGATGATGCAGATCGTTACCTGGCTGGTGGTCGTTTGGGGGTAAACGTATTCGGCGTTACCGTGGGGGTTAACGACGTCTATGCCTTCGATCGCGTCCGTAGCACCAGGGCAACCCTGTTGCAAGGAAACTATCCTGCCGTTTACGATTGGAACAACGTGTTGAGCGGAAATATTGGCTACGATTCCAAGACTTCTGGTAGGTCTGGGCTGAATTTTGGTGCCAATGTAGAAGTGGCCATGTCTTATTGGAAACAGTCCATCGACGAATTGGGTAATGATACCCTTAAGGTGATGGCGTTCTATACAGATTCAATCTACCTGCCTGATGAGTCCAAGGATATTAGGGGCTATATGTTCTACAAAGATTCCGTGGATTTGTCTCCGGTAGAACGTGATTTGGGTCGCTTGAAGAACAAGCTGGGTCTCCATTTTGATGGCTACGTGGAGTACGATGCTTCTAGTTGGAATGCGAAAGCCTCTGTTAACGGAATAATGAACGATAAGGGCTTCCAGTCTGAACTCGCCATGACTCCCGTAACGATGGGTTTGACATCGATCCTAAATAGCAATTCCATGTATGATCCTTCTATCGCGATGCTTTTGGGAAGCCGTTCTGGTGCGCTGGAAAATCTTTATTTCTCTCACTACGAAGCGGTGCCCCAGGCGGCTTATAACATGCTGATTGATAACACCTCTGGTGCTGTTCAGCTTGTTGGCCCGGATCGCTACTTTGTTCAGAGCGACACCTTTGAATTGTTCAACAACTACAAGTACGGTCAGTACTATAGGAACGGCTACAGTCATAAAACCTTGCGTCGTAGTGAACTCCTGGCCATGTCCAGGGCATTGGATCCGGCGACGAGTGTGGCTTTGCCTTACGGCTATGCCACACCTAACCGTAAGGGCGGAGACTTGAGTTTGGTCTTTGATTGGAACGATGCACTGACAGTCCGCGTCCTTGGCGGTTATTACAAGGCCGACAAGATTGATGGCGACAGCTTGTATTTTGCCAGTGGATCTGCCTATGTTCGCTTTGGCGGAGGCGCCTTGGCTAAGGTGGGTAATTTCCTCAATTGGGATCGTACCTTGGATGTGTCGGTTTCTTATGAGCAGACAAAAGAAACCGATTACCTAGAACGTACATCTTCTAGCCTTGCTGCGGGTCTTAATGCCGATATTTATGGCCCTGTGGCGTTGCTTGCTGGCTTCCACCTGCTGAAGAACGAATTCGGAGTTTCTTACGCTGGGTTCTTGGATGGAATGAACGAAACGCTTGTTCTTGCCGGTCCTAGGCTCAAGATTGCTCAGGGGGCTTATTTAACGATGCAGTATGGCCTGATGAAAAACTCTGTAGATTATAAGGCCTTTGACGAAGCGGGTAACGTTTCTGCAAAGACTGTTGATTTTACCAAAAACATTATTATGGCCGACGTAAAGGTCAATTTCTAGAGAGGACGAGATGCGTATTAATAAAAAATGGAGTATCTTGGTTGGTCTTGCTTTGGGTCTTGCAGCCTGTTCTGATATGGCTGTTGAAGAGGGCGAAGCTGTCGGTATGCCTAGTGATTTCGATTTGGAAGAATACATCAAGATTAATCCAGATGTCAAGTATCAGCAGGTTCGTAAGGATTTGATGGATCATGGCTTCTATAATCAGGCCAGATTAGATACCGCAAAACGAGCCTTTATAACTCCGGATAGTGTTGTTGTCATTGTGCTAGAAGGAACGACTCCCCCTACTGGTTCAAAACTTGCTAAGGAAGCTAGGGCTTTGGCGCAGGCAAACATCAATGCCGATAATGATGCTTTTTTGAAGGATTCGGCGTTGGTTCACAAGGTGTTTTCGACATACGTTGGCTTTGCCGATAGTCTGTGGAAAGGCGTGGATTCCTTGAATAGCGATGAAAAGACCGCTATTTTTGAGTTCAATAAGCAGCAGACGGGGGTGCCCAGCGTTAAAGAAGACAAGGAGTTCTTGGAAAAGTTTGTTTACGATGAGGATTTGATGACTCAGCATTACCTGTTGCTAGGGTTGTTGGAGGGGCGTGCTTATCGTTACTGCACGCAGAACGACAAGAAGAGCACTCCCATAAGCAAGTTTGTTCCGGACACCTTGGGTAAGGCTCCGATTATGCTGGATTACAGCGCCGGGCGTTTCTGTTATGACTCCAAGAGCGATCGGAAATATTTGATTCAGTGAGGTAGTTATGTTTTTTAAGCGTTTGACTATTGCTTCTCTAATTTTTGCAGCTGCCGCGTTTGCGGCAAATGGTGCCCGAGTGGCGGGGTATTTCCCCTACTGGCTTCAGTATTCCCAGTTTACTCCCGATGATGTTCGTTATGAATTCTTGACGGAAATCCGCTATGTGGCCATGGTTCCTTCGGAAGCGGGCGAACTGGCCCTGGCCGATGAATCCGATTTGGCCAACTTTGAAAAGCTCGCCTCCTTGGCCGAAAAGAACAAGGTGGATTTAATCATTGCGATTGGCGGAGCTGGTAACGAAGAATCTATGCAGGGCCTTGGCGCTAGCGACGAAGCTCTGTCTGGGTTTGTAAAATCCGTCAAGGAGACTCTCAAAAAGTACAAGGCTGCTGGAATAGAGATTGATTGGACGCCCGAAGAGGCTGGAGACATTGAAACCTTGAAAAAAATTGTGAGCGCGTTGGCGTCTGCTGATGTAAAGGTCTCGGCAAATTTGAGCAACGATGCTTCCAAGGCGTCTTCTTATGGACGCGAGTTTTTCGACAAGCTTTCTTCTGCGTCTATCTACTTCACTGACCAAATGAGCGAAGAAAATAGCTCTGTTGCTCCAAATGCTAATTTAAAGAAGGCAAAAGAGGTAATAGAGGCTTATACGAGTGCTGGTCTTGCTGCCCAGAAAATCGTTCCTATTATTCCGATGTACGGAAAGTCTTTTTACAAGGCTAAGGGGCTTGGTTCCAGCCATGAAGGTGTTGGGTCAGGCAACGAAGGTGTTCTGTCTTACAAGGATTTGATGAAGGCTTTTGACACCCCGGACTACAAGGTGACTTTTGACGAAGGGTCTTGGAGTGAGGTGGCTGTTAGCGCTTCGGAAACAATCGTCTTTAACGGCATTCCTTCTTTCAGGGAATTTGCCAAGTATGTCAAGGGAGCTGGTTTGGGCGGGGTTGCCCTGTATGATTTGTCTGGTGATCATAATGAGCCTATAGTGTCACTTTTGGTGACGGTTGGGCAGGTTTTGAGACCGGATGTCAATTATCAGCCCAAGAAAAAGAAAAAGTGAGTGATTTTTCGCACTTTTTTGTAAAAAAACAAAAATAAACTGAAAAATACTTTCACTTTTTAAAAAAAAAGATATATTTTAACATCATAACCTAAAAAAGAGAGAGAATTATGAATAAAAATCTTGCAATTTTCGGCTTGGCCGTTTCTGCATCCTATGTGTTCGCAGTGGGTAGCCTTTGGTCCATCTCCGAAGGAAAGAACTACTCTTACCAGGTCCAGACTCCTGAAGTAGTTCAGTGCACTGGCGGTGCCCCGAACGAAATGGACGACTATGGTGCTGCTTGTTTCCAGAGCACTGGTGGTTGGTGGTTTGCTTATGACGCCACTTCTTCCATTGCCGGCACTAGCGCCACTGTTTCTCCTGCAGACAAGAATCCCGACGGTACTTGGAAGTTGATCACCACCGACGAAACCGATGGTTCTATCCTTCCCGGTGGTAACCTGGATGCCACCAAGGGTATCTTCGCAACTATGTCCACCACTGGTGTGGATGGCGAACACCCGGGCGTTGTCGGTATTGGCTTCAACTGGGCTAAGGCTGAAACGGCAGTGAACATCACCGCTCATGGTGGTTTCTGCTTGGCTTATTCTTCTACCGGTTCTACCGTTCAGATGGAACTCGGCTGGGATTCCAAGACCTATGGTGATGACACATGGTTCTATGAACTCCCCGAAGGCGCCAAGTCCTTGGATCTCCCCTGGAGCATGTTCAAGCAGGAAGCCTGGGATAAGGATCACTCCACCACCGTCGCTACTGCTACTGACTACTCTGTGAGCATCAAGTTCCGTATCAAGAACGGCACTTCCACCGAAATGTCCAACACCTTCGCTATCCAGGAACTTGGTTGGCAGGGTGAATGCGGCTCTGCTACTCCGGTTGCCGGCATCGCTTCTGTGAACCAGGCTGCCGCAGCTAAGGTGATGCTCAGCAATCGTACTCTCTCCATCGCAGGTCTCTCTTCTGCTGCCAACGTGGAAGTTGTGAACCTCCGTGGTCAGGTTGTTGCTAGCAAGGTGCTCAGCGGCTCTGCTTCCATGAACCTTTCTTCTCTGGACGCCGGTGTCTACATGGTTCGCGTACAGGGTAAGGCTGTGAGCTACTCTCAGAAGGTGATTCTGAAGTAATTCACTGTGATAGGATTCACAACAAAGGGAAGGCTTGGCCTTCCCTTTTGTTTTTGTAGTTTTTTTTTATGTAAAAAAATTTGATAAACCCATTAAAAAAATGTATTTTGTAGTCGAGGTTTTTATGAAAAAGCTATTTATCTTTTCTTGCGCGGTGGCCTTGTCTATGTGGGGCTGCTCTAGTGATGATACAACCCCGAGTGCTGTAGACCCTACGGACTCTAGTAATTCCGCTACCCCAGACAATCCGGGCAATCCGGACAATCCTGGTGAAGGTAGTTCCGCATCCCCCCAGGGTGGAACGGTTTTCTATCCGTCGAACAAGAATGTAGATGGCGCAAATGCGTTCTATAACGGGTGGATGACAAACTTTTATGTAAGTTTTAGTGAAGAAGTGGCTCCCGCAGATGAGGTCTACTACAGTGATAGCAAGCTGCCTTTGCTCCGTCAGTCTGCACGTATAAAATTTGACCAGCCGTCTTATACGGTTTCCGAAGGTATCGGCTATGGTATGCTGGTTGCGGCGTTCCAGGGAGATAAGGCTCGTTATGATGCCTTGATGAACTACTATCTGGCCTTTAGGTATAGCCCTGATGCCGGCGATTACTACATGATGTGGAAGATTACTGGTTTTAAGACTGGTTTAGGTTCTTCGGCTACTGATGCCGACCTCGACATTGCAGCATCTTTACTGGTTGCTCATGAAAAATGGGGTGCACCCAATGGTGACAACACCTACCTGCAACATGCCATTGAAGAGGGATCTTCTATTATGGGCAAGGAGGTGAACGCTACGACCCACTTGGTCGTGCCTGCCAACGATGGCGCTATTCTTTCTACGGGAGCGGTCTACAATATCAGTTATTTCTCCCTGGTGGCGTTTAAGTTGCTCTCTATTTATGACACGGATCGGTCTGCGCAGTGGAACCAGACTTTGGAAGCCTCTATTGAGTATATGAAGAAGGTTCAAGATGCGGGCAATGGCTTGTGGCCCGACTGGAGCGATGTCGATGGAAATCCCAAGGATCCGCAAAACGGGTCCAGCACAGGCAAGCTTTGCGACCATTGGGGTCTAGAAGGTGTGCGTATCCCCTGGCGTTTGGTCTGGTATTACGCCTGGTTCGGTGATGATCGCGTAAAGGCTATGATTCAGAAGGCCGCAGAATTTGCTGTGGGCATTACCGGTGGCGACATTAACATGACGTTGAACCGCTACAAGTACCAGGGAGAGGTGCAAACTAGTGGAGTTGGTGGAGGTTCTGCCGCATACAAGGGCGCGTTCTGCGCTTTGGGTATGATTGACAGCAAGTATGCCGATTTCTTGGCCAGTTGTAATGACAACCTGCTGAATACGCCACTTGCCTCGGGAACGAACTATTTTGCACCCAGTATCCAGTTGCTGTATCTGCAGTTGCTGAATGGTAATATGAGCCGCTAAAATTTGATATAAATCACATTTTTTAAAGGAGGCCTCCCAGAGGCCTCTTTTTTTGTAAATAATTATTACATGAGGGTATATTGTGGCAAAAACAATCTAAATTTATACGCGTGCTTTGGGGATTTGTTAAGTGAGGATTGTTATGCGTAAAATTTTTTATTGGGTTCTGTGTTTGGCTGTTTTTGTTTGTGCATCCCCTTTATCTGACAATGGGGCACTTTCCTTTAATGACGAAGGAAAAATTGTCAACGAACGTGGCAGCGTAGTCCAATTACGCGGAATGAGCTTGTTCTGGGATCAATGGGCCAGTGGATGGTTTAACCAGAATGTGGTTAAAACGCTAGCCTCGACAGATGCAAGTACTGGTTGGGGAGCGTCTGTTGTGCGTGCCCCCATATCCCAGTTTAGTACGAGCCTTGCTCACAATATGATAGATTGGGCCAACGCTGCGGGAATATACGTGATTATTGATAACCATTCCCATTGCGCTCACAGGGCGACCAATCAGGCAGTCAGTTTTTTCGCAGATGTGTCCTCTTACGTGAAACAAAAGGGGTACAAGAATGTTCTTTACGAAGTGTACAATGAACCCCTGTACGACAACTGCTCCGGTGCCACAGATACCCAATCCGGTGGATCGCTGACATCTTGGGCAACAATAAAATCCTATGCGGAAACGGTGATAAAGGCTATCCGCGCAAATGACCCCAATGGTCTTATTTTGGTTGGCACCGGCAGATACTCACAGGATGTTGGTTCTGCTCAGAAGAATCCCATTACCGGTTATAAAAATATCGGTTATGTCCTTCATTTTTATGCTTCTGAGCCGGGACATTCGGGATTGAAAACGACTTTGTTTAGGGCCCGTTGTCAGAATTTCCCCGTGTTCATTACGGAATGGGGAACCTCTCCTGCATCGGGTAATGGAAACCTGGATTGGAACGCTATCAATACGTGGATGGCTTGGATAGAGGGCCTGGGGTATAGTTGGGCGAACTGGTCTGTCTTTGATAAGAATGAGACGGCTTCTGCTATCGCTAGCGGAGGGTCCAGCGGCTATTGGCAGGAAAGCCAGTTGACTGCTTCTGGTAAATTTGTGCGGAAGATGATGAAGGGCTTTGGTTCGGGCAGTTCGATTACCCAAATGGGCTTGAGCCAGCCGAGTTACCCGAGTTGCTCTATTTTTGATAGTGGAACCACTAATGTATTTGTGCGTGATGGCGAGGGTGAATTTAAGACTACCATCAATGCCGAGAATTATAACGATTCTTTGAATATTCAATCGATTCAGGATGTGTCTGCCCACGCTTTTCAGGATATTTATGTTATCACTTCTGGCGAAGGTGCCTGGGCAAAGTATAAGATGAATAATGTGCCGGCAGATGGCTATTATAGATTGGCGTTTAGATACCAGGCCCCCAATAAGGACGTGGAAATATCTTATACGGTGGATGGAGTTGCCGGAAAGACGACTCTGAAATTGCCGCAAACGACTACGGCTAATACGTTCAAGGTAAATTCGTCGGCAATAGGCCTGAAGACGGGAACTGATTATATCACCTTTGACCTAGGGGGCATCTCGGCCAGTGATTTGTTGTTCGACGCGTTCTGGGCTGCACCTATGGACTCGGCTGATAGTGTCCAATTTGGTTTCTTGGAGGTGGATGAGTCCGGAAATAGGATTGTTCATGAGAAAGATATCGAAAAGGCTGAGGGCATAGTCGCGACCCGACAGTCTAGCAGGTTGCAGACACGCCTGCATGGCCGTGTTATGGAAGTCTACGGCAATACAAGGGATGTCTCAGTAGGTATTCTTGACATGCAGGGTCGGGTGTTGCTGAAAAGGACTTTATTGGGAGCGAGTGCTGTAGATTTAAGTGGTTTGCAGCCTGGCATCTATATTGTGCAAATGAAAGGTGCTGGAATTTCGGAAACGAGGAGAATTCAGCTACAATAGGCACAGTCAGCTGTAAGGATATGCACAAGAGGCTCGCGAAAGCGAGCCTCTTGCATTAGGACTGTTTGGAACCGTCTTACTTTAGGGCGAGGATTTCTTGCTCCGAAAGGCCGGATGCTGCCGAAATTGCAGAAATTGGTACGCCCTGGTTGCGCAGAGAAAGAGCCATTCCCTTGCGGGCTTCTACTTGTCCTTCTGCTCGCCCTTCTGCTCGTCCTTCAACTCTACCCTCGGCCCGTCCTTCGGTGCGGGCTCGCACCTTCAGTGCGGCAAGATAGTCTAGTTCTTCTTCTGTCATCACCATATTCCTTGCTTGCTCCTTCAAGAGCCTGTCCGATGCATCACTCACCAGAAGACGCTTGATTGCTCGGGCGATGGTCTCGTCGTTAAAGTCCGGTAGGTTGCTTGCCGACCCTGCGTGCTTAAGCAGGTACAGCCAGCGGTCCTCGTCGGTTTTCACCGAGCCAAGTTCCTTGTTGAACTGCGTCAGGTCGTATAAAATATACTTCACCTTGTCGGTTAATGTCAAGCCCTTTTCGTTGCGGATTGCCCAGGTAGCGCAATAACCGTCCTGTTTTTCTAGCGGAAAGTCGCATATCCAGATGGCAATCGTGGGCGGAATCTCGTAGCGGAGGTCGTGGCGTCGCGAACGTTCCTCGCTTGTCAATTCCACTGTCGTTTCATTGAGGAATTCTTGGTCCCATTCGTACTTGCTTTGGAGCATGAACGCACTGTGCTGCAATAGGATGCGTTCTATGAAACGGCTGTGCTTCGC
Organism: uncultured Fibrobacter sp.; assembly: GCA_937891805.1. Taxonomy (GTDB): domain Bacteria; phylum Fibrobacterota; class Fibrobacteria; order Fibrobacterales; family Fibrobacteraceae; genus Fibrobacter. The sequence goes on from CALATK010000273.1 coordinate 48,872, forward strand.
TTTCTGCATCTCCACGTTGATGCAGAAACCGTTGGATGTCGTTGCCCTGATGTCGAACCTGTAGGTCTTGGTTTTGGGGAATATAATGTTCACCTCGGTGTTCTTGACCGTAACCTTTGTTATCTTGTTTTCGTCTTCCAGGTGGAATACTCCGTTCAAAAAACTAATCAAGGCTTGTTCGTCGCCTAGGAACGCCTTGAATGCGGCGTCATAGAGCGGATCCAGGTAGGTGCGTTTCTTTATTTCTTCGTAGGTCCGGGCTTCCCAATATTCTTGTGAAGCAATGTCCAGGTTGGGAATGATGTCTTTAACTTCCATAGGGTGTCCTTTGCCACAGAGGTGGTGGTTGTGGCCGCATGCATGCGTTTGCAAGGAATGCCCAAAGGCATTCTCTGCAAGACATAATCGCACACGGTGGGTAAAACGAGTTTTTTGATGTTGATGCGCGCCTGCATGGTTTGCAGGCGGAACTCTACGTTAGTCGCAACAGGGCCTTTCCCCCGCTGGGATTCCGTCCTCTAGTCGCTCATCTGTGGGGAGCGAAGGGAGAACTGCGCTAAGCAGATAGTTGAACTTCCCGCCCGAATCGAATACACTGCCAGCGGGGTTTGGTGCTTATCTATGATAAATATACAAAAAATGAGCGAAAAAGATTTAACACAAGGGTTTCATTTGTGCGGTATCCTCGTTGTTTATGCGTTGAATGGCCCTTAACCACATTGCCAGGCGGCTTTCGTCTTGATCGTATTTTCCCTCTATGAACTTGCCGCCATGTCCGTACTTGCGATAGCGCCAAAAATCTTTTTGAAGCCGGAGTCATTGTAGACAAACACGTACTTATATTTTTTCCGGAAGGATTAGATGCAGGCGGCTATATCGCCGCCGGATTCACGAACCTTGTTGATTTTTTTTAGCATGTCCGAATACTGTTTTCGATTCATGATAGTACCTTTGCCACTATTGTGACGGTTGGGTTTATGCCTTTAATTTATTCTGTAAGGTTGGAACGGACAATAGGGCGTGCCGTTCACCTGAGAAAAGGGCCCAATGGAGGCCTCATGTATATAGACGTGGGAAGAAGGTGAAATTTTCCTTGTAATTAAAATTTTGCAAATGCAAAAGAGGGCTATTTTTTGACGGAACTGTCCGCTTAATCTTTATTTTTTCTACATTTACCCCCGCCCTGGCAATTTCGCCAGGGTAAAACCAATCACCGGCTTGCGAGAGTCGCTTCGGTGGCGCGGTCCAGAACCCCAGGTTCGCTTGGATTTTGGGCATCGCTTCGCGGCTTATTTGCAGTCCGGGTAGTAACAACCGAAAAGGAATACATTATGGCAAATCTGCCTTCCGTTGAAGACCTGCTTGCTGCAGGCTCCCACTTTGGTCACCAGACTCAGCGCTGGAACCCGAAAATGAAACCCTACATCTTGGCCGAAAAGAACGGTATCTACGTTCTGAACCTGTCCAAGACCCGTGAACTTTTGGAAGAAGCTGGCAAGGCCGCCGCCAAGATTTCTGAATCTGGCAAGACCGTGCTGTTCGTCGGCACCAAGCCCACTGCCCGTCAGTGCGTGCTGGACGCCGCCTCTACTTGCAACCAGTTCTCCGTCACCAACCGCTGGCTCGGCGGTATGCTCACCAACTTCCAGACGGTGCGCAAGTCCATCAAGAAGATTGACAAGATCGACGCCATGGAACAGGACGGCACCTTCCAGGCCCTCTCCAAGAAGGAAGTCCTGGACAAGAACCGTGAACGCGAAAAGCTGCTGGGCGTGTTCGGCGGCATCCGCGAAATGGTGAACCTTCCTGGCCTCGTGGTCGTGACCGACCTCCAGCACGAAAAGATTGCTGTGGCCGAAGCCCGTCGCCTCCACATTCCTATCATCGGCATCTGCGACACCAACGTGGATCCGACCCTCGTGGATTACCCGATTCCGGCCAACGACGACGCCGTGAAGTCCCTGAAGCTCATTGTTGACTACATTGCTGCAAACGTCAAGGTTCGCACCAACGACAACAAGAAGGCCGACAAGGAAGAAGTGAAGAAGTTCGACAACGGCGAGGAAGAAAAGTAATATGCAGATTACCGCTTCTCTCGTTAACGAACTCCGCCAGAAGACTGGCGTGGGCATGATGCAGTGCAAGAAGGCCCTCACCGAAACTGACGGCGACATGGACAAGGCCGTTGAACTCCTCCGCAAGCAGGGTGCTGCCGTTGCCGCCAAGCGTGCCGACAAGGCCGCCAAGGAAGGCCGCATCTACCTGATCGAAACCGCCGACAAGGCTGCTGCTTTCGAACTGTCTTGCGAAACCGAACCGGTCTCCAACAACGACGACTTCGTCGCTCTCGCCAATATGGCTGTTAAGGCTGTCGAAACTCAGGCTATCGCCTCTGTAGATGACCTGAAGAACGCCGTGGTCGATGGCAAGAAGATCAACGATGTGCTCCAGGACGTGCTCGTCAAGATCCAGGAAAACATCGACTTCCGCAAGTTCGCCGAAATCAAGAAGGTCCCGAATTCCGTGTTTGGCGTTTACAGCCACATGAAGGGCAAGATCGGCGTGATTACCGAACTTTCTTTCGAAGGCAGCGCTTCTGACGAAGCCGCTCTCAAGCAGGCTGCTAAGGACATCGCCATGCAGGCCGCCGCATTTGCTCCGGTGGCCCTGAACGATGCCGCCGTTCCGGCCGAAACCATCGAAAAGGAAAAGGAAATCGCCAAGGCTCAGATCGAAGCTTCCGGCAAGCAGACCAAGCCCGAATTCATGCAGCGTCAGATTGACGGCCGCGTGGCTAAGGTGCTCAAGGAAATCGTTCTCGAAGACCAGGAATTCTTCATGACTGACAAGAACCCGAAGAAGCTCAGCGTCAAGGACTACCTCCAGGAAGTCGTTGCCAAGCAGCTCGGCCTTGCTAGCCTGAAGGTCGTGAACTTCATCCGCTTCGAACGCGGAAACTAAGCTTGTGTCATCCTGAGCGGAGAGGCGAAGCCTCGAAGTCGAAGGATCTCTAGCTACAATTAATTTGGTCGTCCCATCCGGGGCGACCATTTTTGTATAAACCGAAAACCACCAGCTGGGCTGGTGGTTCTAAAGAAGCCTTCTGGCGGTGATG
>CALATK010000274.1 GCA_937891805.1 uncultured Fibrobacter sp.
TTCCGGTATTCGGCTGGGTACTGAACCACATCGGATGCATCCCCGTCCACAAGAACCCCCGCAAAAACGTAGGCATGGGAGAGATGGTCAAAAAGCGCCTGGAACAGGACTACACCATTTCCGTTTTCCCCGAAGGACACCGCAGCGCCGACGGCCGCATGCTTCCTTTCCAGAACGGCATTTTCAAGATGGCCAAGGAAAACGCCCTGCCCCTGCTGCCCGTCACTCTGGTAGATACCGGCAAGCGGTTGTCCAAGACCAGGTGGGCCCTGACCCCGGGCATAACAAAAGTCATTATACACCCGCTACAGACACCGGAAAGCTTTGCAGACAAGACCGCGGTCCAACTGCGGGACGATATCCACGACATTATAGAATCCGCGCTACCCTACAGAAAGGAGGCCTAGAATGGCACAGCGTTTACCCAGCGAAGAACAGATTATCGCCATACTCCGTGACGAACCCATGGTGGGAAGTCAACTGCGTGGCGCCCTCGGGCTCCCCAAGAAACAGAAAATGGCATTCAAGCAGATGCTGGCCGACATGGTGGAGCGGGGCCTGTTGAAGCGCACCAGCCACAAGGAATACCAGCTGGGCGACGGAGAAACGCAAGAAGAAAAGCGCGAAAAGCGTTTCAAGAAAATCGCGGAACAGGGCGGCGAAGACAACCGCAGGCCCGCAGCCCGTAGCCGCAGGCAAAAAGACAAGGAAAACGAGACCCGTGTCAAGCGGGGAATCCTGCACCAGATTGGTGACGAAGATTGGGAAGTCCACGAACTGGAAACGGGCAAGGTTTACGAGATGGCCCACCGCCGGCAGGCGCCGGGCAAAGAGGGCGAGACCATCAGCTTTACGCTGTACCCCCACCCGAAACTCAAGCACAGCTACTTGGCCAAGGTGGACCGCACCGCCGAGGCCATGAACATTTCCTGGGCAGAGGTGAAGCAGAAATTCATGGACGAGAACAACCTGCCCAAGGATTTCTCCCCCGCCATCAAGAAATTTGTGGAAGGCATCAAGGAGCCGGGCCCCAAGGATTTCAAGGGCCGTATCGACTACCGCAAGCTGGATATTCTCTGCATTGACCCCGAAGGGGCCATGGACCACGACGACGCTATTAGCGTGGAACGCCTGCCAAACGGCGGCTACAGGCTGGGCGTGCACATCGCCGACGTAAGCTACTATGTGCCCGAAGGATCCGACCTGGACGAAGAAGCCCTGGAAAGGAGCTACACCCAGTACCTGCCCTGGACCGCCGTGCCCATGCTTCCCGAAAAGCTTTCTAGCGGAGTGTGCAGCCTGCACCAGGGCGTGGACCGCTGTGCCTTCACCTGCATGATGGAACTGGACAAGAACGCAAACGTACTCAGTTGGGATTTCCACAGGAGTATCGTGAACATTACCAAGGGCATCACCTACCAAGAAGCGGTGAAGATGATGGAAGCGGGTGACGACTCCATCAAGGCCCTGGCCGAGGTCACGGCGCTCCTCAAGAAGAACCGCACCAAGGAAGGCTTGCTGGAATTCAAGAGCACCGAATACGGCTGCAAGTTCAACGAGGCCGGCGAACCCGTACAGATTGTGCCCCGCCAGAGTGACGAATCCAATTCCTGGGTAGAAGAGTGCATGCTGATTGCCAACAACTGCTGTGCCAAGGAACTCAAGAAGCGCAAGCTCCAGGGCATCTACCGTATCCACGAAGCGCCGGACACCAAGGACATCATGGAACTGTACTACATGTACCCCGACTTGTTCAAGGACGCTCCCGTGATGCTTCGCGACCTGGGCAAGCCCCGCAGCGGAGACACCAACCTGAACCCTGTCGCCTTCAAGCTGTACCAGCATCTGGTCAAGCGCGCAGGCGACGACGAAACCTTGATGAACCGCATTTTGCGCAGCATGCAAAAAGCCCATTACGACAGCAACAGCTTTGGTCACTTCGCCCTGAACTGGCAGGACTACAGCCACTTTACCAGTCCCATCCGCCGGTACGCCGACCTGTGGTGCCATCGGGAACTGGCCCGCAAGGGCGCCGAGATTAACGCCGAACGCGCCGAAAGCGTCATCGAAGTCTGCGACCTGATTTCGGCCAACGAAATCAAGAACATGAAGGTGGAACGCATTTCCATCAAGGTGTGCAGCTGCTGGATTTTAAAGAACCGCATAGGAGACGACTTCGAAGCAAGCGTCACGGGCATCGAGGAATGGGGAATCTACGTCTCCATTCCGGACCCCATCGCCGAGGGCCTGGTGCGCTTCCGCGATATCGCCGGAGAAGATTTCTACGTGTTCAACCCGGACCAAGGGCTTGCTTTCGGGAAGCGCAGTGGCCGCACCTTCCGCAGAGGCGACAAGGTACTGGTGCGGCTACTCCGCGTAGATCCTCTACGCGGCCAGGCCGATTTCAGCATTCTGGAAAAGCTTTCCTCCGAACCCAAGAAGCGCCGCCGTCAGGGCGAATCCCGCGACAGCTACCGTGACGCTCACAAACGTGCGGACCGTGCCGCCGCCGCAGAGGCCCTGGGCTACGTGAGCCAGCCCGACGATGACGATTTCGACGCAATGGATATCCCACCGCGGGCACGCAATCGCGCAGCACGGCGCAAAAGCCTGCAACAAAATCATCAACGCGGGGGTAAAAAGAACAGCGAATTCTCAGAAAATCGTGGGAAAGACCGTCGAAAAAAAGCCCAGAAGCGTAGATAAAAGGCATTGGTAGTCTAAATGGAAAATCCAAACGGAAAAATCATTCTTTATTCAAGTTACCAAGTAGGAGAATCTCTACCGGGCTATGTCCGCTTTGCGTTGGAGCACTTAACGGAAACCGGCTTTAAAGTAGTACTACTTACCAATCGCCGAGAGCTTTCCGCCGAGACTCTTGATTTTCTAAACAACAATAATATCTTCCTTTACCAAACAGAAAATCACGGCTTTGACTTTGGAATGTGGCGGCGTTTTTTAAAAGACCTCGCTGCGGGACGAGGCGAATTTGTCTCCTTGACAGGGATAAACCGATTGCTGTTGATGAACGACTCCATTGTCTATTTCCAGAATCGGTTCAAGGAGTTCGTTGAGCTTGCCGAAAGCAATACAGCTGATGCAATTTCATTGACCAAGAGCAAGGAATATCACCCCCACTTGCAAAGCTTTTTTCTTTACCTCAAGCCAGAGGCTTTAGGTGCCTTTTTCATGCACCTACTAGAAACTCCGGAACAAGAAAACTATTACGACGTTGTACACAAGCTAGAAATCGGCTTAGGGCAAGCTTTCATAGACGCCGAAGTCACCTGCGATTCTCTTTTCAAGACAGGGCCATTGCCAGTGCTGGAATACCCGAATTTGCTAGCTCAAGGATGCGGATTCATCAAACGTCGTCTATTGCAAGGCAGACAATCCGTCAAGGAAAAGCTTTTTTATGTCCGTCGGGGCGCATCTGATGTTTTAAATGCAGATTACCACCAAATGGTGATAGATAGCGGGCTAGCACCGGATTTCAAGGAAGAATGGCTCCCTAGTTATATTGGCGGAAGCATTCGAAAGGTATTCGACAAGATATGGGAAAAGCCCCTAGAAAAATTTGGGGCGCCCATTTACAACAAATTCATCAAGCCAAATGTATGACGATTAGGGAAGGCTTACGCCCTCCCCAAGACCATTATTTTACGATCTTTGCGTCTTGGACGTCCTTGCCCTTGAGCTTGGAAGATTCGCTGCCCTGGGCCATTACGCCCCGGTTGATGAACTTGTACTGGGCAATGCTCCAGAAGTTGGACACAATCCAGTAGAGCACCAGGCCCGAAGGCATCACCGCGCTAAAGAAGAACATCATGGCGGGCATCATCCAGGTCATCATCTTCTGCTGGGCCGGGTCCATGCCGGCACTACCGCTCATGGTCACCTTGGTCTGGAAGTATGTCGTAACCACCATAATCCAGGGGAGAATGGCAAGGCCTGCAGGCATCACGAAAGGAATCGTAAATCCGCTCCACACCACGTCGCTCTTGCTCAGGTCGGTAATCCAGAGGAAGGCGGGCATACCGCGGAGTTCGATAGCGCGGCCCAGCACAAAGAACAATCCCATGAATATAGGCATCTGGATAAGCATGGGGAGGCATCCGCCCGTGCAGCTGGCCAGCGGGTTCACGCCGTTCTTGGCGTAAAGTTCCATGATGGCGGCCTGCTTCTTTTGCGGATCGCTACGGTACTTCACGTTGATTTCGTCCAGCTGGGGCTTGAGCTTGCTCATGGCGCGGGTGGACTTGAGCTGCTTTACCGTAAAGGGCGTAGTAAAGGCGCGAACAATGAAGGTCACAAGAATAATGGCCACGCCGTAGTTCGGGATAATGGAATAGAAGAACTTGAGGAGTTTCAACAGCCACTTGCAAATCCACACGAACCAGACGCTGGAACCGGGGAACCACTTGGAACCTGTAACGATAATCTTCTCGTAACCCTGGTCAAGGGCTTCCACCTCGTCCCACTGGAGCGGGAGCACCATAAAGTTATAGGCCAGAGAATCGCCACGGATACCATCTGCGATGGTAAGGCTGTAAGTTCCCGGATCGGGATTTTCTTCGGTGGCCACGTCGATGTGCTTCGCGTTCACCTTCACCGGAACGGGCTTGTCGAACTGCACCGACAGGGCCACGTACTTGCGGCGCATGCCCACCCAGTAGTAGTTGGCGTTGTCAAAGGTCATGGCGTCGGAGAAAGTCTCACGCTCCGTAATCTCGCTGTTCTTGAAAATCACTTCGCTAAAGAAATAGCTGGCACCGCCGAAGCTCTTGCCCTTGGGCATGACTTCGGTTTCTTTCATGCCGCCCTTCCAGGACAGTTCGTAAT
>CALATK010000275.1 GCA_937891805.1 uncultured Fibrobacter sp.
AGGGGGCACGTCCCCCTCCCCCCACCCGCATCGTCAGTTTGTGCTTTTCAGCTTTTCTTGTTCGGAAAGAATCGTTATGTCGTCGATATTCTCCTTGATGGGAATCAACAAAATCCCAGAAACCCATCTATTTATTCTAATCTTTTCAGCGTCAAAACGCTTGCGAACCCGCATAAATTAAGGTATATTCAAGAAGTAGGTCTTATAGGGGCTCTTTATGAGCCGAGGGAAAACGAGGTGCTGTTTTTATGAAGCTCATCAGTACAGATTTTTCTAATCTGGGAAAAAAGACCATATACGACTTCGGGGATGACGAAGCTATCGATGAGCTTTTGAAAGACAGAAAGTCAACTAGAGAACGAATTACAAGAGAATTTTTTGATGATGCCGAGTCTATGGTTCGTTTCCAATGGATGAAAAATTTAGCGGGTATGTTGCTGTACTCAGATCCAAATGCAAAGAAATTCTTTAAAGCTATCGAAAAAGAATTTGATAAATATTGGAAACATCGCGAAGAAAAAGCCAAAAAAGGCATTATCATTGATTGATTCATTTTTTTGTCTTATAGGGGCTCTTTATGAGCAGGGATAAAACCAGAACAGAAAAAAACTGTCATAATTCTTGGAAATTACCGATAATACGCAACTGACCAGGACTCTCGGCGGAAACTCGCAGGGACTAACAGTCACAAGAGTTTCCTCCTGTAGTAACGGTTCTTACCAGTAAAGGCGGGTCTACACCACAAAGCACTTGGAATCCAGAGCCATTTTTTTTGTTTTTTGACCGAGATGTGAGTTTCTCGAGTGAACAGTCGAACGAAGTGAGTCCCTGTGAACGAGAGATATTCACATCGAGGGAAAGATTTGTAAAAAAAAAAGGTCTGGATCCTGCTCCTTCGAACCTAACGCGACTATGGGGCTAAAGCCCCAAGTCTTGTATATCGCCCCTTTCAGGGCTCAGGATGACACGGGAACGGGGTCTTAGGGGCACAGCCCCACCTTGGTGGCCATGCGCACTAAGCACTAAAGTGCTAAGTGTCCAAAGGCCGCAACGCCCTGCTTTGTTTTTAAAATGTTATCTTGTAATAAAACGGAGGACCCCTATGGCCTGTGCAAATTGCAAAATCCGCGCCCAGTACGACAAGAATCCCAAGTCCCTCATCGGGCGGTTCTGGCGGTTCCACATCAACTTCTGCCCTGGCTGGAAGGCCTACCTGAAGAGCCTCTCCGACGAAGAACGCATCGTCCTAAAAGAAAAGTACGGACTCAAGTAGCCCGCACCGTTCAGGTCCACAAAAAAAGCCCCGCAAGTTGCGGGGCCGTTTTCGTATAGTCATTACGACTTGCGTAAACGTTGTTTTCGCAAGGGCTTATTTCTTAGCTTCGGCGAGGAACTTGTAGCACACGCCACCAATCACGCCGCCGAGAATCGGGGCCACCCAGAAGAGCCAGAGCTGCTTGATGGCGGCGCCGCCCACGAACACGGCCATGGCGGTAGAGCGGGCCGGGTTCACAGAGGTGTTGGTTACCGGGATAGAAATGAGGTGGATGAGCGTGAGGCAGAGGCCGATAGCGATCGGGGCAAAGCCAGCAGGTGCGCGGCCGTCGGTAGCGCCCATAATCACGAACAGGAAGATGGCCGTGAGTACGGTTTCAATCAGGAACGCGCCGCACATGCCGGTGGTCTTGCCGCCAAAGGCATTCAGACCGTCCTTGAGGGAATCGGACCAGCCGTTGGTGGCGAAGGCGCCGATGCCTGCGTTGGCAAGGTCGGGGCAGGCAATCACGTAGAGGAGTGCTGCTGCAATGATGCCGCCAATTACCTGGGCTACGATGTAGGCCGGGGCTTCCTTAGCCGGAAAACGACCGCCGGCAACCTGACCGAGTGTGACAGCCGGGTTCAGGTGGCAGCCCGAAATGTGGCCGATGGCGTATGCCATGGTGAGCACCGTAAGGCCGAATGCGAGGGACACGCCCACGTAACCGATACCGGTGGTCGGGCCGCCGCAAGCGAGAACAGCTGCACCGCAGCCGCCAAACACAAGCCAGAAGGTGCCGATTGCTTCGGCAATGGCACGAGTAGTGAGTTTCATAAACATCTCCATAGGTTAGGGTTGAATTCGCGCTGCAATTTAGCAAAAGATAGGTTGTTGTAACTTCAACAGGAATGAGAAAAAATTTTTTCGTGAGAAATCGCACATATAAAGGAAGCCCCGCGTGGTTCGGCGAGTTCGCCAAACTTCGCGGGGCGTTCTGTAATGCCTTGGATTCTATCCCCTATCGCGCTTCGCGCTCCAGGGTCCAGAATGACAATCCGGTCTGTTATGTCACCCTGGAGGCCGTAGGCCGATAGGGTCCACTACTTTTATCAGCCTACTTCGAAGTTTTCGGCATCTGCACGCTAATATGAATATCCTGCAGCTGCTGGAGGTCGACTTCGCTCGGGCACTGGTCCATCGGGCTAGAAGCGCTGGTGTTCTTCGGGAACGCGATGAAATCACGGATAGATTCTTCACCTTCCATGGTAGCGACAACGCGGTCGAGACCGAAGGCGAGGCCACCGTGCGGAGGAGCGCCGTACTTGAAGGCGTCGACGAAGAAGCCGAACTTTTCCTTCACCTGTTCTTCGGAGAGACCGAGCAGGCGGAACACCTTCTCCTGGACTTCCGGGTTGTGAATACGGATAGAACCACCGCCGATTTCAACACCGTTAAGAACAAGGTCATAGGCTTCGGCGTTGCAATCCTTGAGGTTGCCACCGAGCATCATGTCCAGGTGTTCCGGAAGCGGGTTGGTGAACGGGTGGTGCATGGCCATGTAGCGGCCTTCGGTGTCGCTGTATTCGAACATCGGGAATTCGGTAATCCACACAAATTCACGCTTCTTCGGATCGCGGAGACCCTTGATACGGGCGACTTCCAGGCGGAGCTGACCCATAGCGGTTGCCGCAACCTTTTCGGGACCTGCGATGAAGAACATCATGTCGCCGCACTTGGCACCGACGGCGTCGCGGAGTTCGTTGAGCTGTTCGGTCGTAAAGAACTTGCCGACCTGGGTTTCCACTTCGTCATTTTCCTTGACGCGCATCCAAACGAGGCCCTTGGAACCGTACTTGGCGACGTAGGCGGTGAGTTCGTCAATCTGCTTACGAGTGAAGTCAACGCAACCCTTGGCAGCGATACCGCGGATCTTGCCACCGGCGGCAACGCAGTTCTTGAACACGCCGAATTCGGACTTTGCACCGATTTCAGACACGTCGTGGATTTCGAGGTCGAAGCGGAGGTCCGGCTTGTCGGAACCGTACTTGAGCATGGCTTCTGCCCACTTCATACGGCGAATCTTCTTGGGCGGTTCGAAGTTCCAAACCTTGCCGAGAACTTCGGTCACGAACTTGTCGAACATTTCCATGACTTCGTCCTGGTTCACAAAGGACATTTCGACGTCGATCTGCGTGAATTCCGGCTGACGGTCAGCGCGGAGGTCTTCGTCGCGGAAGCACTTGGCAATCTGGAAGTAGCGGTCCATGCCGGCAATCATCAAGAGCTGCTTGTACTGCTGCGGAGACTGCGGAAGGGCGTAGAACTTGCCCGGGTTCACGCGGGACGGCACGAGGTAGTCACGGGCGCCTTCCGGAGTGGACTTGCAAAGGCACGGAGTTTCGATGTTTTCAAAACCGTTAGCGTAGAAGAAATCGTACACGGCCTTGAGGAAACGGCTCTTGAGGAGGAGCTTCTTCTGGATCCACGGACGGCGGAGGTCCAGGTAACGGTACTGCAGGCGGAGGTCGTCGTTTTCCTTGCATTCTTCGTTCGGGTCGTTAATGGCGAGCGGAGAGGTGAGGGCGGCGTTCAGGATTTCGAGCTTGTCAGCCTTGACTTCGATTTCACCCGTGGCGAGCTTTTCGTTGGTGTTGCCTTCTTCGCGGGCGTAGACCTTACCAGTCACGTAAATAACGTATTCGTTACGGAGCTGTTCGGCAGTCTTCAACACGTCGGCGTTGTAGTCCGGGTTGAAAACGATCTGGGTCTTGCCGTACTTGTCGCGGAGGTCAACGAAAATCACACCACCATGGTCACGGCGGCGATCCACCCAACCGGCGAGTGTTACGGTCTGGCCAACATCTGCCTTGCGCAGCTGGCCGCAGTTATGAGTACGTTTCATGAGTTTATCCTTGGATAAAATTTTTCGCGCAAAAATGTAGAAAAATTTGCCAAAGGGGAAAGCCTCCCTGTCCTTTCTCGTCATCCTCGCGCAGGCGAGGATCCACTATCAGCCCCCTCTCTTTGTCATCCCCGCTGTCATTCTGGAGCCACACCGTGGTGATAGAATCACGGGGATCTCCTTGCGGCTTCCGCTACCCCCTCTCCTAGGGGGCCACCCCCTAAAACCCCTCCCTATGTCATCCCCGCCCATTCGGCCTTGCTTGCTTCGGCTTTGCTCAGCACAAGCAGGGGCAGGCTCCGGCGGGGATCTGCTTTCATCATGGCGGGCCCGTTCAATCGTCATGG
>CALATK010000276.1 GCA_937891805.1 uncultured Fibrobacter sp.
CAATGGAGCGGTCCAGCAAAGGGAGCACGTTGGCCCTGGAATTTTCGGACAGAGTTGCCCGCGAAAGGTAAAACAGGCTGTTGGAATAGGCCTCTCGAATCGAAGTTGTGCTATCGACATTCCAGAGAATCCGGAACTCGGCAACCGTGCGCTCCCAAAGCGGAAGCGTCTGTCCATCCAGTTTCTCTTTTTCTTCGGCGATGGCGTAATACGAAAGGGCCAGTCCGTAGCGGGCATCCCTGTCCAGGGGATTATCGTCTAGCGCTTTTGAAAAATTGACAACGGCACGGTCAAAGTCGCCTATTCGCAAGGCGTCGTTCCCGCGGGAAACGGTATCGCCCCTGCAGGCAAAAAGAAAAAACGCCGAAAAAAAGAGCGCGGCTATTGCTAACGACCTACGAGCCATGTTACCAATATATAAAAAATTCGTCGAAAAAGTCCTTGAGTACACGAAAAGTCCCGGAGGGGCAACCTCCAGGACTTCCGTGATGTCATTAGCTTGGGGATAGGGTTTGCTTTTCAAGACATCACTTATAATAGTAGGTCATGCCGTTGGCCAGTTCCACCGTACTCATGGAACCCACATCTACGGAGGATACGCTGGAACCAACGTCATTGCTGAACACGATCATGCTGCCCGAGACGCTGGGCTTGAAAGCCGCCTTGTTCGAGCCGTAGGCCGTGCCCGCCGTGAAGGAGACGGAGCTGCAGTTCACCATGCTTTCGGTCTGGCTCCCGAACCCGAGCAGGACACCTCCCGTCACAGAAATTCCGGAATCCGTATCGATAAGGCCGCCACTCTGGTTAGTAGAGCAGGAACCGCTTGTGCTGCCACCCTGGCTTCCGGGCCTGCTGCCGCCGCCCATTCCGCCACCCATTCCGCCGGAACCCAGTTCTAGAATCACCACGCCGCCGCTCATCTTGACAGAGCCGTTGGCGTCCAGCACGTCCACATCACCTCCTGCCGCATAGAGATAATGGTATCCGCCGTAGATTTCGATATAGCCTACGGACTTGGAGGCAGCACCACCGCCGCCGGGGCCTCCCCACTGGGAGCCGCTTGCGGTACTGCCGTCTGCAGAACCGCCGGCAGCGTTCCAGCCATCGTCACTTGTGGTTACGGCTGTCTTTCCGCCCTTGGCGATAATATACCAGCCTTCAAAACCTTCTACCGCCTTGGTCACGTTCACAATTCCGTTGTTAATCATGAGGGTGGAATCCGCATGCACGCCGTCGTCCCCGGCAGAAACAGTGGTTTCGCCGCCGTTGAAATAAACGTTCATGTTGGAATGGATGCCGTCGTCGCTTGCGGTCACGTTCACGATACCGGCGTTGATATAAATTAGGTTGTCAGAAACGATTCCCTTGCCACTGGACTTGACCGTAATCTTGGGCGTAGAAACGGAATCGGCCAGAAGCAGGTAGTTGTAGGCCTGGATGCCGTCGTCACCGGCGGTAATGCTGAACTCGCCACCCGTAATGACAATCTTTCCCTTGGTATTGTCGGTCACGGAGCCCTCATCCTCACCTTCGTCACTCTTGATTCCGTCACCATTTGTAGCCTTGATGGTGTAGATACCGCCTTCGATATCCACGGAACCCTTGCCCTTGATGGAGCCATGCTCGGAATTCTTGTAGGTCAGGGGGGAGTATTCCACAAGACGGCGGTTGCCCTCATGGTTGCACTCCACAGCCACAATGATCAGCGGTTTGCGGCTCCAGGCCATAAAGCTTGCCATGCCCCAGGACTTTCCAAAGGCGGCATCAGAGTCAAAAAACACATTATGGCCGTCAAACATATATAAAACAGGGTATCTTCTGTATTCGTCCTCTTCGTAGTAATCCGGCAGGTAAATGTAGGCCTTCCGGGTCCTTTCACCGGTCAGAGTCGGAATTTTCACATCCCATTTTTTGACCATTTCCTGATTTCTCCTTATGCTAAGGTGATATGGTTTAGTATAGTTGCCTTTTTACCGATTGTCAATTCCAAAACCGGGAAATATCCACACAAATTTTGAAGGCAAGGCAAAGGCTGCTGCCGATGCACTTTTAAATGATAATGCCGATATTGTTTTCGTTCATCTTGAAGCTCCC
>CALATK010000277.1 GCA_937891805.1 uncultured Fibrobacter sp.
GTACAGACGGTTTCCCTCTGTCCTCTGGAGTAGGGACCGACGCAGGTGGCTACGCCGTTCTGGAGAGGTTCCCAGAAGTCGTGGACCCCGAGGGTCAGGCTGAAGGAGCCGCCCACTACGGCGCTTCTAGACATCTTCAAGATTTCCGGGACAAGTCCGAATTTGGTGACCAGGGCGACGGCGCCCTTTTGAACCAGAGGCCACTCCGTTACAATCAGTTCCTGTTCCAGCAGGGCCTTGCGGAAGGTTTCTACCTCCTCGAGCCTGCGGGGAACAAGCACTACGGATTCCTGGTGCTTGATAGAAGAAATGATCATGCGGCTGAGGCTTGCCCATTCGGCAAAATGCATGGACAGGAATGCCGTATCTACGCTAGGATTCTCGGGAGCGGCGACCTCTTTGCCGGACTTGGCCCAGGAGAGCAGTTTCCAGTCCCCGCCGATAAAGGCCTTTGCAGGACAGGTTCCGTCGAAGGCTGACTGGATTCGGTTTGAATCGGCGCCGGTCTGCATGGCGGCGAACCCCACGGAACTGTAATCCAGGAAGGGCAGTGCCCTGTGGAACCTGCCGGAAACGATGGCTACGGAAGGTTTCAGCGAAAGTCGCCGCATGGCGGAGAGGTAGCCCGGCCAGAGTTCGTTTTCTCCCAGGATAAGACCGATAGGCTTTACTTTGGAGATGAACTTCGCCAGGGAGGAGGGCGTGTCGGCGGGGGCCAGGGCGGCTTCGATGTCCTTGCCCGAATTCTTTAGGAAATGGACAACTTCTGGCTTCTGCGTCGTGATGAGAATCTTTGGGCAGTTGGGCAGGTCCTGCTGCAGGAATCCGGCGAGGGTCATGAGCATCCGGCATTCGCCGAGGCTTGCACCATGTAGCCAGAGGAACGGACCTTCGGGCCAGTCGCCGTCCAGCCTTTCTGAAATATGGAACCTGTTTTCGATGGCGGGGACCTTTGCGGTGGCGCCAGCCACAATTCCTGCCACTTCGCGGACTATGCTGAATGCGTTGAACATCTACGCTCCAAAGAAAACTTTTCTACTGTACAACAGGAAAATTAACAAAATGACCCATAGCCAGGTAGAAAAATCCGCCCGTAGGGTTTGGAAAAAAGTTCTGGGTTGCGCTGTTGCCACAAAATTTCGTGGATTTGGAAAAAACGCCCAGGTCTTTGCACTCCATTCTATCCATTTTTCTTGAAAGGTTGTTTTCAGGAACTGGTCTTCTGCCTTCGATAGGGCGAATTCCAGGGCGAAAAGGGCTACGAAAAAAGGAATAGTCCAAAGGTCAAAACTAAGGTGAAAAATGATGGCCGCGCTGGCGATGAAACTGTTGGAAACATAGAGCGGGTGCCGCATCAGGGAGTAGGCTCCGGTAGTGACTAGGGTGGGGGCCGCGTGGGTGGTTCCGCGGGTGTGTTCACCGATGGTGCGCCTTGCAAAAATCCGGAGTAGGATGCCTACGGCAAGGAGGATTGTCGCTATTATAGTGGGTCCATATTTTAACGGGGATGATGGCGCGACGATAAGTCCGAGACCTAGCACGCCCAGAATAAGACCTCTCCACCTATAGAGACTTTTCATGGTCCAGATCCACCAGCAGGAACTTGTTTTCTAGGGTTTCGGGAAGGCGGTCATGGCTAGAAATCAGGAGCCACTTGCCCAACTTTTCGCAGGTCTCCAGGAGTCTTTCCAGGATAGGAGCGCGGTCGTTCAGGGCGATGCCCGCCAGAGGTTCGTCCAGCAATAAAATCTTGGAAGGGGAGGCCAACGCCCACAGCAGGGCCACCTTGGCCCGCTCTCCTCCGGAGAGGGACTCCTTGGAAAGCAGCTTCTGGATTCGGGAGGCCTCTATGAAGTAGCGCAAAAGGGGAGAAGGGTCTCGTTCCAGCATCTTTTTCAGGAGGTGTTTCGGCGGAAGCTCCAAATCCTGGGACATGAGGAAAATTCCGTCGGGACTTGCGGTTTCGGGGAGGCTCATTTCGCCTTGACTCCATTCTTCCAGATGGGCGATGAGCCGTAGTAGCGTAGTCTTGCCGGAACCGTTTTGCCCTTTCAGGAGCACAGGCTGTTTTGCGTTCCAACTGAGATTGAGGTTTCGATAGACCTGGGTTTCGGAACTTTTGCCGTCAAGACCTTTGTACGAAAAATCTCCCTGACAAACGGTAAGATTGTCTCCTCTGGCAGAGGGTGCGGGTGTTTTTTCGGGGATGGTCTCGAACTTGAAAAGGTAGGCGCAGGCGCTAGCCAGAGCGCGGAATTCTGGCAGGGCACGGGAACATTCCTTGACGGGTTTGTAGCTCAGGAGTACGGCGGAACAGAACAGGATGAGCCCTTTGCTGTCCATCCAACCTTGTGCGATAAGGATGGCGCAGAAAGCGAGGACGAACACCATGGACAGAACCGAGACGGATTCCATTACCAGGGAAAGGCCGTTCTTGCGTATAGAAAAGCGCCTTGTATGTTCGCTGAGGTCTCGGGAGTCGCTCTGGAGTGTCGCAGAAAGGTCTGCCCTTTCTTGAGGGGCGCTCCAGGTACGAAATAGCCTTCGGGTCATGTCGAATTGGCTACGGAATTTTGATTTCTCAAATAGCAGGGATTCTTCTTCGGGACCCATGCGGTGGATTTTGCGCTGGAGGAGTGCTACCAGGGGCACGATAATCAAGAAAAGGAATAGAGTCAGGGGCCAGGAAATATAGAGCAGTACGGGGATAAAAATGAGAAGCTGCAAAATGGCCTGGGTCGCCTGGAAAAAGACGTTTCCGTTACTTTGGATGGTGTGAATGGCGTCAAAGGCCATTTCTGTCTGGGTGTTGCTGTTTTGGTCATGAAAAAATCGGGGGGACAGGTTTCGGAGCTTGCGGATAAACCAGCTCCGCAAGGTGGAACTGATGGAGAATATCCAGGTCTCGTTCTGCCGAACCTTGGCGAAGAGGAAAACAAGGCGGAGTGCCGTCAATAGGACCATCAAAATCACCCATTCCGCCAGGGTAAAAGTGGATTCCTGGGAAAGTAAATCCATGAAGGAGCGGATGCCCCACAGCAGGGCGCCATCGGCCGCACTGGAGGCTATGGCCAGCGGCAGGAACCGCAAAATGCCTTTCAAAAGGGATTTTTTGAGCCACTTTTTCAACATCTTCGTCGAAAATGTAAAAAAATTAGCCCCCCACCCTTTACAAAGAAATAAAGTTTCCTATATTTGGCCTTACTTAATGCCCCTATCGTCTAGTGGCCCAGGACTCGGGATTTTCATTCCCGCAACAGCGGTTCGAAACCGCTTGGGGGTATAAAAAAAGATCAGCCGTTAGGTTGGTCTTTTTTTATACCTAGTGGGTTGGTTCCTTTTTTTTTGTTCAATGATGGTTTTGATAAAAATTCTATAATTCCCATCATGATTTTCTCCCACAAGATTTTTTTACGCAGCTTGCTCGCCTTGGCCTTTGTGGCAGGGGCAGCTCATGCTGCAGTGAACATGCCGGTCCACAAGGAAGTGCTGGATAACGGCCTTACGGTCCTGTTGCACCCGAACTCTCAAGCTCCTACGGTGAGCTGCAGGCTTTTCTATGTGACGGGGTCCGTCCACGAAGTTCCGGGCAAGTCCGGACTTGCCCACATGTTGGAGCACGAACTTTTCAAGGGCACGAACAAGGTGGGCATTACCGACAGCGTTGCCGATGCCCGGTTCATGGCGGTACAGGATTCCCTGCAGGCCTTGATTCGCCCGGCGAAACTGGCCGGGGATACCGCTACGGTCAATCGGCTTACTGCGGAACACGATTCCGTGGTGAACGAGCACCGCAAGATTTTTGTAAAGGATGAACTGTGGAGCGCCTACCAGGCTGCAGGCGGCACAGGACTCAACGCCTTCACCTCTGACCTGATGACGGCCTACATCGTGACGCTTCCCAAGGACAAGATCGAGCTGTTCATGTGGCTGGAAGCGGACCGTATGCAGAACGCCGTACTGCGGGAGTTCTATTCGGAGCGTTCCGTGGTCCGCGAAGAACGTCGCATGCGTTACGACGACAAGCCTGCCGGCCGCTATATTGAGACATTGAACTCCATGATTTACGAGGCGTTTCCTTACCGCGTGCCTACCATCGGCTGGCCCAGCGATATAGACAACTTGACTCGGGAAATGGCGGCGGAACACTACCGCAAGTATTACAAGCCCCGTAACGCTATCCTTGTGCTGGCGGGGGATTTGGACACGACGGCTACCATGGAAATGGTCAAGAAGTATTTCTCGAATATCCCTGCAGGGGAGGCGTTCCCGCCTCTCACCATCCGTGATCCGGAACAGGCCGGAGAAAAGCGTTTGGTGGTCAAGCGCCCCGACGCTCCCAACATGTACGACCTGGTTTTCAAGACGGCCGAAGTGGGCGACAAGAGCCTTTACGCTCTCGACATTATCGAAGGTGTGCTGAACGGTCGTT
The DNA here is from genome assembly GCA_937891805.1 of uncultured Fibrobacter sp. GTDB lineage: Bacteria > Fibrobacterota > Fibrobacteria > Fibrobacterales > Fibrobacteraceae > Fibrobacter. Next base: position 4,433 of record CALATK010000277.1, read on the forward strand.
CCGGCAGGCTCTACAGGCGCCTGGTGGAGCAGGAAAAGCTGGCCGTCGGTATCCGCTCCAGCAACAGCCCCAACAAGTGCGTTTCCGAATTCGGGGTTCATGTGAACCTGCGCCCCGATGCAGACGAAGCCAAGGTGGAGCAGATTGTCTGGGAAGAACTGGAAAAGCTGAAGGACGTGGAATGGTTCACCCCGGTTTTTGATCGTCCTCTTAATGACGAAGAAGCGGAATCAGAAGGGGAATGACAGGATTCCCAAGTGCTCCAGCAGTATTTTGGTACCTATACCAATAAGCACCGAGCCGCCCAG
>CALATK010000278.1 GCA_937891805.1 uncultured Fibrobacter sp.
GGAAGAAATGAAGGCACAGGGCAAGTATGGCTCCTAAGGTGCCGACCAGTGCTCCGACGCCGATGCCGGAGATTCCCATGTTCGTGCATGCCACGACGGAAACGGTAATGCCCCCGACGAGCAGAAGCACATTTGAAAGGTAACTGCAGGCCGCATCCCCGTCCATGAGCACCATGTCCGAAAGCAGGAAATAGATGGGGTAGAGCGTAAGCACGTACCGGTAGTAGCTGAAACAGTCCTCTGCGTTTTGGGTGATTTCTGGACTTAGATTAAGGTAGTTCAGGTAGATTTCGAAACAGGCCCCGGAAGCGAAGTAGGTAATGGCCGAAAGCACTACAGAAACCAGGAGACTTTGCCCAAAGACCTTGTCCGCTCCCAGCTTGTCCGTTTCGCCCATCTTGTAGGTATAGACATAGCAGGTGCCGATACTTACGATGTCGGCAATCCCGATAAAGAAGTTGAGCAGTGGGGTAAAGACATTCCAGGCAGATAGGGCCCTTTCGTCAAGTACGTTTCCGACAATAGCCGCATTGGAAAGAATGACCACGATGGGGATAATCATGCCTACGGTGGAGGCTCCCAGCAGGGTCTTGAATCTTTCTTCGCAAAAAATCTTGTTACGGCTCATAAATGTCGCAGAATCGTTACTCTCGATAACATCAAATTATTATTTTCGGAGGTGTTCCCTGGTGCAAAAATCCATAACAACACCCCATGATGGACTTTTTTAAAGCTTTTTTCGAGAATGTGGAGCGAATGCCCGATGCCGTTGCCGTGTCGGATGCAGAAAAGTCCCTTACCTACGCCGAACTGGACGCCCTTTCGGGGCGGGTCCTTGACTACCTCGAAAGCGAGAACGTGGGTGCCGAAGAGGTGATCCTTGTAAAAATTTCCAGGAGCGCATTCCATTACGCCTGCCTTCTCGGGGTCTGGAAAGCGGGAGCCGTCTTTGCAGGGATCGAGACGGGGGAGCCTGTCGAGCGCGAAAAGTTCATCCGTGAAGATTTGAAGCCCAGGCTTGTCCTTGACGACGCCCTTCTTGAAAGGATTTTCGGTGAGAGAGCCACGGGTTCCGCAACTTCTGGGACTTCGGGCAGGTGCCGCCCCAGAAATTTGCACGACGGTGCGTTTTTCGTCTATACATCGGGTTCTACGGGGCACCCCAAGGGGATTCTCCATGAATACGGCTCCGTAGAACTGATGGTGCCTACCAACGTGCGGAACGCATCCGGCGAAAAAATGGTGGAACCTGGGCACAGGGTGGCAGTCATTGCGTCCCTGAATTACCTGCCGGCCTTTTTCCTTTTTGCCTGGGCGGTGAGCTCCGGAGCTTCGGTTGCGGTGGTTCCTTATGCCGTTTCCAAGAACCCGGTTGTAATGCAGAACTATATGGCGGAGCAGGGGATAACCACCCTTTTTGTTACGCCCACCTACATAAAACTTTTCAAGGAGTTTCCGCCCAGTGTCTGCCGGATAATCGTGGCGGCAGAAATTATCCGCGACCTTTATCTGGAAAATGTGGAACTTTACGCCATGTACGGCATGAGCGAAACCGGCTCCATGCCCACGGCTTTCAAGATAGACCGCTCCTACGAAAACACGCCCATCGGCAAGCCCTATGGCGGCATGGAGGTGGATGTTTGTGAGGGAGAGTTGCGGGTGAAAAACCCTTATGTCCGCTGCTATGTGAACATGCCGGCGGAATCAGCCGAAACCTTCAGGGGAGGCTGGATTTACACCGGCGATATGGCACGGGAGCTCCCTGACGGAAACCTGGTGATTATAGGCCGCAAGAATGACATGGTAAAGATTGACGGGAACCGTGTAGAACCCGGCGAGATCGAATCGGCACTCAGGAGGGTGCTGGGGCTATCTTGGGTGTGCGTCAAGATTTTCAAGGATGGTTCGGGCAGGGCGACCATTTGCGCCTACTATACCGACGATGTGGATATCGACTATGAATCCGTCTTTGCGGGACTTTCAAGGTTCTTGCCGCACTACATGTTGCCCAACCATTTTGTGCACCTGGAAAGTGTCCCCAGAAACAGCAACGGCAAGCTGGACAAGCTCGCCCTGCAGTGCCCTGCCGAAGAGGCGTCTCACGCTCCCTACAGTGCTCCTGAAACAGATGGCGAAAAACGCCTGTGTGCTGCGTTCAAGACGGTATTGGATGTAGCTTACGTGGGAGCCGATGACGACTTTTTTGCCTTGGGAGGCTCTTCCATCACGACTATGGAGGCCATTGTCGCCTCCGGCATGGCGGGGCTGGAAATGTCCGACGTGTATTCGGGACGAACCCCCCGGAAAATAGCGGCACTTTGGCAGAAACGGAAATTGTTGGATCCTGCGGAAAAATCCGTCACTTCGCCGGCGACAGGAATTTACCCGCTGCTTCCCACCCAGCAGTATATATGGAATTTCCAGCAGCGTGCGGTGGATTCCGCCATGTACAACATCTACGCGTTGTTCGTCCTGAAAGAATCCGTGGACTTGGAACGGCTTGGCTTGGCCCTTTCACAGGCGGTGCTTAGCCACAGGGCTTTGCTTACCCGCTTTGAAAAGATGGCGAATGGGGAGATTTTTCAGCGGATTGGTGATGTGAAAATTGGAGACGTAGCCATCCCGGTAGAACAAATTTCTGAAGCAGAATTTGTCAAGTTGAAAGATGCCTTGGTTTGCCCCTTCGACCTGCTTAAGGACAGGCTTTTCCGCATCAGGATTTTCAAGACCGAAAAGGGGGCGTTCCTCTTTACCGATTTCCATCACATCGTTTTTGACGGAACTTCCATCCATGCGTTTTTGCGGGATGTGGAAAGGCTTTATGCCGGCGGTAAGCCAGAAGACGATGGCTACGAGCAGATTTTGTCAAAGCGCCTAGATTTGCCCAATTCTCCGGAATTCCGTGCCGCCCTGGAACGCTTTGATGCCCTGTTCGGCACGGGAACGTGGGATTGTTGCCCCAAGACGGATTTTGAATCGTCGGATTTGTCCGAAGATATAATGATTTCGGAATTGGACATTGAACGCGCCAGGTTAGAATCCTTCTGTGTCCAGGTCAAGATTGGCCTAAGCGCATTCTTTATCGCGGTCACCTTGAAGGCCATGGCCCGCTACAATCAAGCCCGCAATGTTCTGATAAACTGGATTTACAGGGACAGGGACGATGTGCGGGAATCCAGGGCGGTGGGAGCCCTTTATTCCTCGCTTCCGGTGGGTGCCGATGCTTTGTTGGGGAATCTTGATTTTCTGCGGGAGGTCCACCGCCAGGTGCAGCAGAACATTGCCAATCCGGCGTGCCAATACACTCTTTACAAGAATCAAAACCGGCCCCATGACAGTCTGTGCGTCCTTTATCAGGGGAACATCCGCAATGCGAGTGGGGGAAGTTCCCTCATTAAGCGTAGGCTTGAAATCAAGCGGCCCAAAGCCAAAAACCAGAGCATCTTTGACCTGGAAATTTTGGACGCAAGAGATCGTTTTGCACTCATGTTCGACTACGATAGCGACAGGTACAATCGGGCAAGCATCAAGTCGTTTATGGCCCTGTGGAAGTCACAGGCCCACGAATTTGTTGAAAACGCGTCTTCTGGCGTGTGATTTATAATTTGGCGATTATTGTCCGGCTTACTTGAGCCGGATTTTCTTTTGGGCGTAGATGGACTGCCCGCCATTGCAGGCATAGGCCAGCGTGCATACGATAAAGAAGGCGGGGAGGGTGTCAAAACCGAAAATTTCTGCCCCTACCAGGATGGGGGCAAACAGCGTATTGGTGGCACCGCCAAAGACCGCCGCGTAGCCGAGGGCCGCCGCAAGGGGGAAGGGCACGCTCACGATGGCGGCGATTACCGCTCCGAAGGTGGCTCCAATGGTGAACAGCGGGGTGACCTCGCCGCCCTGGAACCCCACCGAAAGAGTCACGATGGTGAGTACCATCTTGAACAGCCAATCCCACCCGAAAATTCCAGCGGCGCTGGCGGTTGCTGCTCCAGGATTGCCGAAACAGATGTCGGTGAGGTTCGTGCCCAGGCCGGAGTAGCGGCCTTGCCAGAGCAGGAGCATGAGGGCACTGATCGCAAGGCCCATGATGGCGACACGCTTGAGGGGGTTCGGGAACTTTTCTGCAAAGAACTTTCTGGAAAACTTCAGCAGCTTCGCAAAACCGCCTCCTACAAGCCCAAAGAGAACGCCCAGCAGAGCAAGTTTCAGGATAAAGTAGATGTCAAGCCCGTTTTCTCCGTAAAACAGGCTTGACACGGTCCAGTCCGGCGAGAAACTGTTCAGACTCACAGTGAACTTTTCGTAGCCGATCATCTCGGAAACCTTGTAGGCGCTGACCGCCGCCGCCACCGCCGGGAGCAGCGCCGCCATCTCGAGATGACCGGCCAGCAGGATTTCGAGAGAAAGGGCGATGGCCGCCATGGGAGTCTGGAAAAGCCCTGCAAATCCGGCCGCCATACCCGCCACGAG
>CALATK010000279.1 GCA_937891805.1 uncultured Fibrobacter sp.
GGGGAAGAATCCCCCTCGCTTCAGCCCCGACCCCGCCCTTATAATCACGCCCACTCAAATGAGTGGGCGTCTTTTATATAACCCGCCCAGCCGGGTCTTCCGCTACCCCTTCTAACGGGCGCTCAGTCGCCGCGCCCGTAACGCCTGGCTTACCTCGTTCACCCTGAAAAAAAGGAATTGATTTCTCGCAATTTCAAACGCTTGTTTGTTTAATTGAAATAATTTATATTGCAGAGGTGAAATTATTTGATGTATTTTGGGGTTTGTAATGAAAGAGACTTTGCCACAGAAAATGTTCTACTACTTTGACGAATCGGGAGATCCGAAAATTCTTGGACATCGTGGCAAGAATCTTTTACAAGAAGGTCTAGTTAGCAAGACGTTCTCTGTCGGTTATGTGGAAATGTCTAATCCTCATCAGTTACTCGTTGATTTGGAAAAGCTTCGCAAAGAATTGATGGAGGACGAATATCTCAAGGCTGTTCCGTCCGTGCAAAATCTTAAGAACGGTTTCCATGCGAATAAAGATTGCGCAGAAGTCAAGGAGAAGGTTTTCAAATTGTTGAAGAAGGCCGATTTTGAAGCCTACATCATAGTTGCACGTAAAGACGAGTCTATTTTTCGTCGCAAATTCAACATGAGCGACAAGAAGTTGTATAAATTCTTGGTTGCGGAACTCCTGAAGAACCGTTTGCATCTTTATAACAAAATAGATATCTATTTCTCGGAGATGAGTAATATTGTAAGCGTTTCTAATATGACAGAAGCCCTGAATGACGCTATTGTCAAGTTCCGGCAAAAATGGGGGAAAGAAAACACCGGCAAAATTCGCATATTCTTGCAGCAACCGTCGCATTTGCCGTTGCTACAGGTGATTGACTATGTGCTGTGGACTGTGTTCAGGGTATATGAGAAGAACGATTTCCGCTATTTCAACTTCATCAGGGAAAAAATAAAATTGGTGCATGACATCTTTGATGTTCAGGCGAATCAGTTTTATGGGACTTTCTATACAGACAAAAATCCGTTAGAGCAAAAAAAATGGAGTCCCATCAGCGGCTAGGTTTCCAAAGAAACGCACGGCGTGGAGCCGACATTCACCAACCAAGGACTCTATAGTAAATATACTTTTTTTTGTAGAAAAAGTCAACAAGGTCGAATTGGTCATTTACAAAAATGTCAAAATTTAATCAAAAACGCTAGTTTTTGTCTCGTAATTCGCGAGATGAAGTTCACCAATTTCTTTTTTTCGACCAAGAATCGCCATAAAAACCTCGTATAATTCGCTACGAAACGACTTTTTTGCTTTTCGTAGCGATTTATCTTGATGTTTTGAATATAGATTATTTTTCTGAGAAATCTCGTAAATTTCGCTGTTTTACGAGTTCATTACGAGCGTTTTACGAGGTTTTAGGACCCAAAATGGCGAAATTTGCGTAAAAACGGCGCCTTGACCTCGTAATTATTGAACAAAAAGGATTACTGGAAAATCACCCTCCACAGAACGCCAGCGACATCACAATCCCCACGAAAATCAAGAACGGCAGCACATTCAACAGCAAGGTGATGGCGCAGGCATCCCCTGCGTCGCCAGCCCCGAAATCTTAGAAAATACAATCAAGAATCTCTTTGCATGTTTCAATTGTCGCTTCAAATGGAACATCTTTTGCAAACGAAGATTTTTTCGCGTAGTTAATCTTCATTCAATACCACCGTCATAAGTTCCGCCACTTTGTTCTCTATTTTCAGTATCTTGGCATAGCGGAGAAGTTTGCGTATGTCCTTGTCTTTTGATTTTGCGTAAAGCCTGAGCGCCTTGCCGTAAATTTCGGCATCGATCTTTCGGCTGTTTTTGATGATCTCGCAAATCGTTCGTTCCATATCGTAGCATTCTACCAGATGCCCAAGAGATGTCTTTATTTTGCAGATTCCCAATTTGTAGGTTTTTTCGTGGGAATCCGTGTGGATTGCGACGGAAGGGTTCGGTGAGAATGGTCGGTAATTCTTGGGTCCGGTCACTTCGAAGTAATCCGGGAGCTGGTCCGTTAGCCCATGCAAGAATAGCGCGGAAACGTGTGAAAAGATGAATTTGGGATATTTGTATTGAAACACAAGGTAATCGTCCCGGATCCATTGCTCCTGGGCGTAAAAACCCTTATCTATTTTGACAAGACCTTGCCTTCGTACAAAATCCGTCAAGAACCACGAGGGAATCTTGTGGCTGTTGATTTGCTTTCGCGTGATGTAGCCGCTGTTCGTGTTCAGTATTTTTTCCAGTTTTTTCTCGTTTGTTTCTTGCATTTTAAACTAAATATATAATAAAATGGTTGAAAAAGCAAGTTCTTGTTTCTTTTTGAGGACGCGATAGGATCCATAGAAATTCAGACCGTAGCAATAAACCGCCGCGGTCTTTTTATATTTTCATCAAATGAAGTTCCCTAGGTCCAAATTCGCGGTGTACTGTGTGCTGGTGTCTTCGTGGCTGGCGTTTTGCGCCACATCTTGTGATGAAGCAGGCTACGAGACTAAATATTTTGCTCACTTCTGTGCGCAGCAACCCACCGGTGTAGATTCCATAGAAATGCGGGTTACTTTCCAGGCGGGGGACTCCGTCTGGGAAGGCTCCACATCTGCGGTGTCAGAATACGGATCCTTTGACCATCGAAACATGGCTTGCCTTGACTGCGGCTGGTCTTGCGACAGCCTGTTCACGCAAGGTCGTACGAACAAGATTTCAGTGGACATCTCTTTTTACTGTGCAGGCAAAGAAATATCGTTACCACCCTATGTCGTCGATGGTCGTTCCCATCGTTGGGGCGAAGACGATATCAATTACCGCTTTGTGGAATTTGATGAACGGAAAATCAACGGGGAATATACGGTGGAGACGTTTCTGCCACCAGATGATACTTCCTGTGGCAAGTTCGTGAACTACGCCGTGTTGAGGTTGCCGTGATTCGTGTCCTTTTTTTGATTGCCTGCCTGGTGTGCGTGACCATGGCCGACACGGACGAACCGGCACTGCCTCGCAAGAGGCGACGTCACCGTGCGTCGGAATTTGTCTACCCCTATTTTGAAATCTCTGCAGGGGCGCAGTATTCAAAGTCTGATTACAAGACGGAATCTATTGCCCATTGGTACCACGATACTGACCGGGATGAAATGGTTTACGACAAGGACCTTTATTACAACATCTACTCCTTTGAAGGTTATGGTCCGCAATTTGAAACGAAGGTGGGTATACTTTTGTTGCAAAGGGGCATTTTTTTTGTTGATTTTGGCCTGGCCTGGTCCTTTGGGGATGCCTATTACAAGTACTATTCCCGGGACAAGGAGGAATTCAAGGAAAGCGGCGGTCAACTCTGCCCCTTTTATGGTTTTGGAACCAAGGTGTACCCTTTCGTGAAATTGGTGCCGCTTTTGGACGGGTTCTTTGTAGGGGCTTCAGTATCTTTTTTGGTCCCGGATAATTCTTGGGACAAGTATGATATGGATTATGCTAGTGAAGAAGTGGGCTATAAATTCGAGATGGGAAACGTCTGGAGCGTTTCGGAACACTATTTTGTGGGCATAACCTTGAGTACGGCCATTTATTGGAGCGATGTGGGTTCCGATGAGGAATACGGTGACGATGAGTTCCAGGTGAACAAGAACTCCAAGCGGGACCCTGTTGACGAAGTAAACACCTTGCAGTTGGGTGCTGCTGTGACCATCGTGCGCAAGTAGGGCTTGCTTGCCGTGCTGTCGAGTTCTATATTTAGGGTATGTTTAAGGTAATCAAGGCTATTAGCCGTCTGCTTTCGAACTACGCTTCCCCCTTTGTCATCGCAAGCGCAATTGTCGCATTCTTCGTTCCGGTCGCTTTTGGCTGGGTTCACGGGAATGTATCCTCCGTCATTCTTGGCGTCATCATGTTGAGCATGGGACTGACCATCTCCATGGATGACGTGCGGAATCTGCTGAAGCAGCCTTTCCACATTCTGCTGGGCGCTGTGGCGCAGTACACGATTATGCCCTTTGTGGCCTTCGGGCTTACGAAGGTGTTCGGACTGGACCCCTACCTGGCGGTGGGTATCATTCTGGTGGGGTGCTGCCCGGGCGGTGTTTCCAGCAATGTCATGAGTTTTTTGGCCCGTGGCGATGTCACGTATTCCGTGAGCATGACCATGGTGAGCACCCTCCTTGCGCCTATCATGACTCCGCTTTTGGTGCTTTGGCTTGCTGACACCAGTATCGACGTGAATGCGAAGGGTATGTTCCTGAACATTCTGTATGTGACAATCGCGCCCATTACCATCGGGTTCCTCTGCAACTACTTCTTGGGCAAGCGTGCCGTGTTCAAGGAAATCCAGTCCAACATGCCTGCCGTGAGCGTCATAGGCTTGATGCTCATTGTGGGTGGTGTGGTGGTGACGGTGCGTCCGCAGTTGTTGACCAACGGCTTTTCGCTGATTTTCCTGGTGCTTGCGGTGGTGTTCTGCCACAATGCGCTAGGCTATGTGCTGGGCTACGGCGTAGGTAGGCTTTTCAACTTCAATACCGCCAAGAAGCGGACCATCGCTATTGAGGTGGGCGTGCAGAACGCCGGCATGGCCACCGTGCTTGCCATGGCCTTCTTTGCCAATCCAGAAAATGTGGCGGCCAACCCCAAGGCGGTGCTTTGCATGGTGCCTTGTGCCTTGAGCTGTGCCTACCATTCAATCAGCGGGACGGTGCTGGCCAACATTTTCGCCTGGTGGGACGGTCGCTCAAAACGGGCCTAGTCCCAGCATGATGCCCACCCGGTGGCCGGTCTCGAACCCGAAAAGGGTCCCTTTGTTGATGGTGTAGTTTATTCCCAGTTCCAGCGGTGCGCCGAATAGCCGAAAGTCCCGTGCCAGGGCGAAGGCGATTTTCATACCCCTGTACTTGTCGTCCATCTTGCGGCAGTTTTTGGCCAGGTTGTGGTTCTCCGACTCCTGGAAACGGGCCTGGTAAAGCAGGACCTCGCTGAATTTCCAGCCGGTCTGTTCCGAATCGCTCCACCAGAGCTTCCAAAGCAGGCTGGCCTTGAACCCGATTTCGTCTCCGGGCTCAAAATTCTTGTCTTCGAGAAACTTGTTGTAACGCAGGGATGTTCCGAGCAGCAGGTGCCGCGTCGCCGGAAACAGCACGAAGGGTTCCGCGTTCAGCCGGTGGAAACGGTCCTTTTGGGAGCCTTCGCCGGGCGGAAACCGCCAGCCTGCATCGAGTCCGAAATTCCGGTAAAACAGGGTCCGGACACCTAGATAGCTCTCGTTGAAACCGTTCACGTGCAGGTTGCAGTAATTGTGGATGTAACCTTCGGTGGAATACTCGTAGCTGTAGCTGGCAAAACGGAAAGAGGTGCTTCCGTAAAAGCTGAACCAGTCGGTAAGGGCGTATTCCGCCGACACCGTCAGGTCGTTGCTGTAAACGTCGTCGTCCAGTTCCTCGGCTTCTTCTAGGGAGAGTGCCGTTGTCGGGAAATGCAGCGGCACAAGCCCTTCGGTGGCATATACCTTGGATAGGCATAGGCCGGCAAGTGCGAGTAACAGGTAGGCCGCTTTCCTTTGCATAGGCAAAATTTATATTTTGATAGTCCCAATGAAATTCTCGCATTTGAAAGTTTTGCGTTCTACGCTTGTCTTGATGGTTACGGCGGCTCTGTCAGGCTGTTTCTGGGAAAGTCCCGAAGACAATCCGGAATACTTGCCCCTTGACGATTCCAAGTACCCCTATGCGGGGCTTCCGCGCCTTGTCATCGAGACGGAAGACTTTCACGAACTGCGGGACCGGGAAACAGAATTCCCGTCAAAGCTCCAGATATACGGCAAGGACAATTACGAAAGCGAAGTCTATAGCCTTACGGTCCGGGGCCGCGGAAACTCCAGTTTCAAGATGCCCAAGTACGGCATGAAACTGGAATTCGATGACAAGGTTTCCCTGTTCGGCATGCCCAAGAACAGGGACTTCGCGCTTATCGCCAACTATGGAGACAAGACTCACCTGCGGAACTACATGATGGGGCGGCTTTCGGAATGGCTTGCTCCCAGGTGGACGCCCAAGATGCGGTTCGTGGAGGTTTTTCTGAACCGCAAGTACATGGGGCTCTATCTCTTTTCGGAAACGGTGAAGGTGGCCCATGACCGGGTGGACATTGCCGAAAACGACACCACCTTCTTGGTTGAAAAAGAAGACATCAAGAAATATGATCCGCCCTACGTGATTACGGACAACGAATACATTTACCATATCAAGTCCCCCAAGAACCCGAACGAAAAAACGCAGCAGTTGTTGTTGGATTACCTGAACGACTTTGAACATGCGGCCAGGCGTTTTGACCGCATGGTTCCAGAAGATGTTCAGAATTGGCTGTCCATGGAAGATTTTCTGCCTTTTTACTGGATTCAGGAATTTTCCAAGAACGAAGACGGTAACTACGCCCGCAGCGTGTTTTTCACTTGGGAAAAGGGCGGTCCTGTCCGTTTTGGCCCCCTGTGGGATTTCGATCTTGCTTTCGGCAACGCCTCCCGGGAAAAGAACAAGCCTGCAGATGGCTGGTACATCCGGAATTACCGCCTGTACAGCCACATTTTCTGGAGCGACTGGATAAAAGGCGAGGCCAAGGCTTACTGGCTAGAACATCGTGGAAAATTTCGCGCCCTTATAGACAGCGTTTCCTTGTACAGAGCGCAAATCGAAAAGGCCGTAGAGAACGAATACCGCCGCTGGCCCATTATTTCCAATACGGAAAACTGGGCGCTGAAAGACCCTTACGAATCTTACGACGAGGGTGTGCAAACGATGGTCCAGTGGATGCGGGAACGTTTCGACTGGATTGACAAGAATCTATAGGACCGGTCCTTCTTGGTCCAGCTTGGTCCGTTCGTCGTACAGGCGTTTTGAAATCTGGCAGAATGCCTTGACCACCACAGGGTCGAAATGCTTGCCTGCCCCTTCGGTAATGATTTCCATGGCCTTCTCGTAGGTGAACGGCATCTTGTAGATGCGTTCGGCCACCAGGGCGTCGAACACGTCGGCCACCGCCATAATTCTTGCCGACAGCGGAATGTCTTCGCCCGAGATGCGGTTGGGGTAGCCCGAACCGTCCCATTTTTCGTGGTGGAAGAGAGCCATCTCGATAGATTCCTTCAGGTAATCCTCGTCCATGGTGTCGCCGGCGTTTTCTTCAATCTTCACCAGGATGTTCTTGCCTTCGGTGGTGTGGCTCTTCATGATGGTGAATTCATCGTCGGTGAGCTTGCCCGGCTTGTTCAGAATCAGGTCGGATACCGCAATCTTTCCGATGTCGTGGAGCGGCGCGGAGCGTTTCAGCTTTTCGATGTATTCGTCGGTGAGAATATCCTTGAATTCGCCTTCGGCCTGGAGTTCCCTTGCAATGGCATCTACGTAGTGGGCCGTTTTCTTGATGTGGTTTCCGGTGCTGGTATCGCGGGCTTCCACCATTTCGGCGAAGTTCTCGATAATTTCGTCTTGCATGCGGGTAATGCGTTCGGTCTGTTCCTGCAGCTGCTTGATGTAATCCAGGGATTCGTTGCCCATCTTGAGGAGGGCCGTGTGCAGGTGCTTGATTTCGTCTTGGGAATGAATATCCAGGGTGCTGAGGATTTCTAGACCCTTGTCCTTGTCGGTTCCCAAGTTGTAGGCGAACTGGGACGAGGCATAGGCCATGCGGTTGATGGGCCGCACGATTCCGCTTTTCACCAGCTCGACGATGATGCTCATGATAATCAGGGAAAGGCTGAAGAACAGGGAGAAGAACTTGATAAAGAAGGAGGCGTCGTCTTCTATAATCTCCTGCATGGAAATGTCGGCGGCCACGTAGGCGCTAGTCTTGTGCAGGGAATCCTTGATGGGCTTGTAGATGGTCAGTAGCCAGCCGTAGGTGTCGTCGGAGATGATGGGCTCGATGGTGTCGCCCTTGAGGAGCGCCGGCAGGTAAGGCTCGAAGCTTGGGTCAAAAGGCAGAATTTCACCGGGCTCGCTGGTTTCTTCGCCACTTTCCAGGGGCGTGTCGAATACCGCATGGCAGCCGTCTTTTTCAATCTTGTAAACGTAGAGGTATTTTGTCTGCGGGAAACTCTTCTTGAGTTTCTTCAGTTTTTCTTCTGTGTCTGCGTAGCCGTCGGCTTCGCGACCGCTTGTGAGGAATTCGTCTATGCGGTTTCCGTCAATGAACACGCTGGCCGCCTGGGTTACCCCGTTGGCGATATCGGTAAACTTGTCGATGGAAACCTTCTGGTACAAGAAATAACCGATGGCACAGGCCAGGGATCCAAGGAACAGTTCCGCCACGATGACCATGGCTACTACCCTGCGGAGCAGGGAACGCCCGGTGGTGGCAGCCAGTTCATCGACATTGGGGTCGATATGGAAGGTGTCGTTGCAGGCAAAGCGAATCTTGCGTGGGATCCAGCGGTAGAGGAGTACTGCCGAAATGACCACGATGCCCTTGTCGAAAACGTCGATGATGATGTCGGCAAAAAGCTGGGACCAGAAATTGGGGAGACCGCAGGTGTCTCGGAGGGCAATTGCGAAAGGCGCAGAAATGCCTTCGCCGATGCTGTAGCCGTACAGGAAATAGGTGAGTATGGACCCGAGACCGCCGCCGATGAGGGCGAAGGTGAAAATCACCACCAGAATCTTGGGAATGCTCAAGAAGAATTTTTTCTGGTAGAAAAAGAAGGCGCATCCGGCGATAAGGACGTTGATGACGCCGTAGTAGAGGGTAACGGCATCGGACAGTCCGTTGATGGCGTTGGAGATGAAACCGACGATGACGGCGGCCATGTTTCCGCACATCATGGCGGTAAGGATTGTGCCTAGGCAGTCAAAAAAGACGGGCAGTTCGAAATGGGTGACGATTTTTGCCGGGACAATGTTCAGCAAAAGACCGACGGCGATAAAGAGAATCGCCTTCGCCAGGTAATGGATTGTCTTCTTCTGAAATTTCATGAACCCGTCCCTTTTACAAATCCAGTACAGCTTAGAGCCCCTGGATTTCAACAACCTTCTTGTTGTTTGTCGCTCCCGTCACCACGGATACATCCCGCTTGTGGACTCCAAAGTGCTTTGCCAGAAGTTCACAGATGGCCTCGTTGGCGGCTCCATCTACGGGCGGTGCCTTGACCTCTACCTTGTAGCTACCGTCGGGGTTTTCCGTGACGGATTCCCGCTTGCTTCTTGCATGTACCTTGATGTTTATCTTCAAGGGAGGCCTCTTTTATTAGCCGATGACGTTCCCGGTAGGCATGGCAGGGGCAGGCCTTCTGGCGGGTGCCGGTTCGGCCAACTCCCGCTGGTCGTTTTCCATGGCAGAAAGCAGGTCTTCTTGCCCGCGGATGAGCGCCCGGCACCGGATAAAGTAGTTGGTGCGGATCTGCTTCAGCTGTTCGATTTCGGCCCGCAGGTCCTCGGCGCTCTTTTTGGTGTTCTCCACTTCCTTGATGGCTCGTGCCTTGGCCTCGGCGATAATCAGTTCCGCCTCTTTTTCGGCGTTGGCCTTGACCTCGTCCACGGTCTTTTGCATGGTGACCACGGCGTCCTGGATGGTCTTCTCGATTTGGCGGTAGTAGTTGACCCGTTCCTCGGCGATTTTCAGGCGTTCTGTGAGGTCGGTGCGGTTCCTGGACATTTGTTCGAAAGCGGTAGCCGCCGTCTCGAGGAATGCCTTGACCTCGTCGGGGTCTATGCCGCCGAAGTTCTTTTTGTGGAATGTCTGGTTGCGGATATCTAACGGGGTCAGTTCCATACACTACCTGCTAAAATAATAGGACTTTACTTTCAATAATATAACAAAGTTATGATAAAGGGGGCGAAACCCTTCCAAATTGGAAGATACATTTTATATTATGTTTTTCTTTTTTGAAAAAAAGAGTGTATTTAGGGGTAAATTAGGGGCGATAAATCAATACGATGATCGGTAAACTGAAAAAATTCCTGCAGCGGCAGGACTCCCTGGAACGGACCCTTTTCTGGGTGTTCCTGGTGATTGTGTTGGCGGCAAGCGTTGCCTCCACGGTTTTTACCATGTATGAGCAAATAAGCCCGGTGACTTCGGCGGTGTGCTTGCTGACCAGCGTTATCTGCGCCATTTTGGCAGTGGTGGCGGTCAAGACCCGTATGTATAGCGTCTGCTATGTGGTCATGTGCCTTTTGCTCAGCTGTTTCTTGCTGCCTATGCTGTTCTTCTTGTGCGGCGGGTTCAATTGCGGCATGACCCTCTACTGCCTTACTGCGGTGTTTCTTTGCGCCTATTGCCCCGGCAAGAGCAAGTGGGTGGTGTTTGTGCTTTCTATGCTCGCTTTCGAAATCGCCTTTGTGCTTTCGGAACTTTACCCTGAGTATGTGGTGGCCCTGGACCACCAGGCGGCTTTCATCGACATCCTGGTGTCTTTCTTTATTACGGGTGTGGTGGTCTTTATCATCAATTCCTTCGCCCTCTATTCCTATAATACCGAACGGAAGGGCCGCGAAGAAATGCTCAAGCGCCTGGAGTTTTTATCCAAGAGAGACTCCAAGACAGGGCTTTTCAACCGTGGCTACATGACGCACTTCTTGGAAAGTGTCGTGTGGCTGCAGCGGGAGGGATACTACCTGCTGCTCCTTGACATGGACAATTTCCGCGAGGTAAACGCCAGTTACGGCCAGGTGTTTGGTGACCAGGTGCTCTGCGACGTGGCGAAGTTTTTGATTCAAGAGCGTGACGACCGGATTGGGGAATGCTGCGGCCGTATGGACGGGGAACTGTTCATGTGCGTGCTTCGGGCCGATTCCGAGCTGGAGGCTTATGCCCGTGCCGAGCGGATCCGCGAGGGTATTGCTGCGCTCCGTTGGAACAGGTTCCCCGACGCCTCCGTTACGGTGTCCGGCTGCTTTATCGCCTGTGGCGACAGGAACTATAGCCACTTCTCCCAGTTTCTGGTAAAGGCCGAAGAGGTGCTGTACCTGGCCAAGACCGAGGGCCGGAACAAAATAAGGAAGATGTCCTGATTTACGGCAAATGTTGATAAGGTGTTGATAAATTGGCCAAAACGCGTTGTTTTGGCCTTTTTTGCTTAAATTTCCCGTACTTCGGGGCAAAACACCTTGATTTATGGGGTATTTTTGCTAGATTTGGGACTCAAAAATTTTGAATTTCGACTAGAAAGGTTTTATCATGAAAAGAACATTCCAGCCTCATAACCGCAAGCGTGCCAACAAGCAGGGTTTCCGCGCCCGCATGGAAGACCGTTGGGGTCGCGCCGTTCTTAGCCGTCGCCGCGCCAAGGGCCGCAAGCGCCTGACCGTCAGCGACACCATCTATAAGAAGTAAGTCTGGGGGTGGCTCATCGCCGCTCTGCGTTCTTATAGGCTGCCGAACCAGCCCGCTTACCGAACAGTGGCCGTCCAAGGCAAGTTTGTCCGAGCATCGTCATTGACCATGCGTTGGATAGAGAGCCCGGACGGTTTTTGTCGTTTCTGCTTTTTGGCGAAAAAGAAAAACGGTAACGCCGTTTACCGCAACAAGTGCCGGAGGATTCTGCGGCCTTTGTTTTTTGGAATGGTCCCGAATATCCAGAAGCCGGTGTGGGCCATGGTGGTGGTGACCGTGGGCCAGCAGGAACTGACCTCCGAAAAGCTCCGGGAGTCCGCCTACAAGATTTTCCGCAAGATGGAATGGACTTGCCCGGAGGCGGTGGACGGCGATGCTTGCGAAGCTTGAGAGGGCCGTCGTGGCGGTGCTGATTGCGCCTATCCGGCTGTACCAGCTGGTGCACCCCTACTTCTTTCACGGGGTCTGCCGGTTTCAGCCCACCTGCTCCAGCTATGCTATCGAGGCTCTTCGGGTACACGGACCCTTCAAAGGTTTCTATCTTGCGGTTTTTAGAATTTTGAGATGCAACCCCTTCTGCAAGGGCGGCTACGACCCGGTGCCCCCTAAAAAGGAAAAGACATGAACAAGAATTCCCTCATAGGCTCCATCTTGATTGCGGCAATTGTCATCTGGTGGATGACCATGTCGTCGAACAACGCGAAGCAGCAGGCCGAAGCCCAGGCAAAAGAAAAAGAGGCTGCCGCCGCCATGGAGGCCGCCCGCGCCGACTCCGCAGACCAGCTGGTGCTAGGCGACAAGACTCCGGAGCTGAAGGCTGCTCCGGTGCTGGGCGATTCGGAACCCGGAGTTCGGAATTCGGAATTGGATTCAGGAAAGGTCGTTGCGGGCGACAGTGCGAAGGTCGCTGCTGCAGACTCGTCCGTTGCCGACAGCGCTCAGGCTGCCGAAGCCCCGAAGGTCGTGGAACCCCGCACGGTGACGGTGGAGACCGACAAGTTTATCATGACCCTCAGTAACAAGGGCGCCCGTGTCCAGAGCGTGATTGTGAAGGCCCTGCCCGACAGCGCCGGAAATTTCCCGGAGATTATCCAGGATACCGCCCTGGGCGCCTTGGACCTGAAACTGGGCAAGGCGGACCTGACCGATGCCCTTTTCGACCTGGGTGACACTCCCGAAAAGATCAAGGTGGAAAACGACGTGACGGTGCAGTTCTCCTTCACCGACGCCAGCGGCAAGCAGGTGATTCGCAGCTACGGCTTTACCAAGGCCGGAGTGGCGGTGCGTCAGGTGAACCGCTTTGTGGGGTTCAG
>CALATK010000280.1 GCA_937891805.1 uncultured Fibrobacter sp.
AATCGCCAAATCGATGTCGGCAAATTTCTTTCCGATTTTTTCGAAGTGCGGACCGTAACCCGAATCACCGCCAATCCATATAGTGCGCTTAGGAGACTTGAAGGCGAATGATGCCCACAGGGTCTTGTTCTGGTGCAAGTCGCGGCCCGAAAAATGCCTTGCCGGAGTCGCTGTCACATAAAATCCTTCGCCCAAGTCAACAGATTCCCACCAGTCGAGTTCCGTAAGTTTTTCAACGGGATACTTCCAGTATTCAAAATGCTCGCCCACGCCGAGGCCAGTCACCACGCGCTTTACGCGGGGTTCCAGTTCCGTAACCACCTGGTAATCCAGGTGATCCCAGTGGTCATGCGTAATCACCAGGTAGTCAATATCCGGCATGTCGGCAGGCTTGTAAACATCCGTTCCCTTGAACATCTTATTCACGAAACTCACCGGCGATCCCTGATAGAAAACCGGGTCCACCAGCACCTTCTTTCCGGACAAATTAAGAAGGTACGAGGAATGTCCGAACCACACAATCCAATCGCGGTCCTGCGGTAGCGATTTCAGGTCAGTCTTAATGACATTCATCGCGGTATCGGGAACGGTCTGACTCTTGTCGCCGAACAGGAAATCCTTCCATACGGCAAACACGCCCCTGTCGCCCGTCATGGTGACGGTCTCGACTTCGTTCACGAACTGCTTGCCATCGTAATTCGGCGACTGCTTGATGCGTTCAAGGCGCTTGCCTTGCGGAATATGGCCAAAGCTCGCCTGCGATAAGAACAACACGCCCACGTCTCCCAAAATAAAAAGCACAGATAAGATAATCGCTGTAATCATGAGTTTCTTGTTCTTTGCAAAACGCAAGCGCATCGTTCCCATTCTAGCGGATAAAGTTCGTGAAGATTTTCTTTTCGGCAACGGGCTGTTCTACACCCGCCCTCTTGCCCGCTTCGATGCTCTTCAGGATCCATGCCATGTTGCGGCCCAGTTCCTTCATAATCTGCACGCCTTCCTCGTCCTTCAGCACATCTTCGGGGCTAGAACCGTGAACCATGTTCCAGTAGCGCGAAGCCACCATGGGCTGCTGCGCAAATGCCGGATACTTGTTCAGCGCATCAAGCGTTGCGCTGGTCCCTGCACGGCGGGCAGAAGCAACCGTTGCAGCGGGCTTAAAGAGCAGTTCCGCCTCGGCAATGCCGTAAAGCCTGTCCAGGAACATCAGCATCTCGCCACTCGGGGAGGCGTAATACACCGGAGAACCGTAAATGACGGCGTCGGCCGTTTTAAGGATTTCCTTGGCTTCGTGAACCACGGCATCGGTTTCGCCCTTCAGCACGCGGCCACCCACAAAGAAGATTTCCGTCTCGATGCCCGCGGCCTTGAGTTCGCCTGCCACGAGGCTCAGCGCCGTATAAGTGCAACCCTTTTCGCGACGGCTGCCATTGAATAAAACGACCTTCATGATAAATTCCTTTGTTATGAAAAATGTTTCTTTATTAAAATTCTACTTGTCAAAATCGTCCGGGGATTCGAACAACTTTTTCTTCAGCTGCATGAAACGCCTTTCGTTGGTAGCGATGTCCAGGTTCCCCACCCGAACCGCTTCCCGGTACAGCAGTTCCTTGTAGCGAATCTTGTTCATGACAACCGTAAGGCGGGCCATTTCCTTTTCAAGAATCTTGCGGCGGTTTTCAAAAAGGGACAGCCTTTGGGAAAGCGTAGAATCGCCCTCGTTGAACCACTCGATGTACTGGCGGATTTCCTTGATTTGCAGTCCCGAATCCTTGAGGCATTCAATCATGGTAAGCCAGCGAAGGTCTTCGTCGCTGTAAGCACGCATTCCCGAGGCATTCTTCTTGACAAAGGGAAGCAGGCCTTCTTTTTCATAGTAACGCAGGGTATGGGCCGAAAGCCCTGTCTTCTTGACGACATCACCTATGGAGTAACTCATATTTACAAAATATAAATATTTTCGCCCAAATGATAGAGTTAGAGTCAACTCTAAATAAAATTTTTCAACTTTTTTCACAAAAACTCAACACCTAGAGTAAACTCTAGGTGTTATATTTCTTATAGAACATTTTCAAAAGGAGATTTTATGTGCTGTTTTGTCGTGCCCATGGCCGAAGCGGTCGTCACCACCATCGCAACCCTCGTGTTGCAGCAGACCGACAAGTCCAAAAGTGAATCCAGGAACCTGGAAGCCGCAGTTTCTGGCGCTCCGCAGCCCTTCTATAAAAGCCTGCGCCTGCTTGCCCGTATGCTCTGGCTCGTAACAGGCGTCCTGATTATCGACCACGCCATGAACGGAGAACTCATGTGGAGTTATCCCTTCTTTACCGCAGCCACAAGCCCCGAAGGTGTTTCCGAGATGGTGCGGGAAATGTCCACGGTGGGTGTTGCCATGTCAGTTTTTATTACGGCAGTATGGGCGGTGATGATTATCGCACGCAAGTACAAGGCCCAAACCCTCGCCAAGGCCGAGGTCCACACCAACCACTAACCACGAGCCACTACAAATATGGACAGAAGAGAC